>SLPW01000587.1 GCA_007131755.1 Myxococcales bacterium
GGATTGGATCCCGACCAGTTGCGCGAGGACTTCAAAGATCCTGCGCTGGCCCGGCTCGTCCGAGACGATCAGTCTCTGGGACGTTCCCTGGGCGTGCGTGGAACGCCTCACTTCTTCGTCAACGGCGAAGTGGTCAACGGTGCGCAGCCCCTTCCGAGGTTTGCCGAAGTGGTGGACCGCCAGCTCGAGCTTCTGGATGAGTTGAAGGAAGAGGGAGTGGCCGAAGACGAGTTGTACGCCGCTGCCGTGAAACGAAATATGGGAGTCGACGGCGATTCCGAGCCTCAGCCGGAGCCGGATCGTCCCGAGGCCGATACGGTCGATGCTGACAAGCTCGTCGTCGGTGATTCCTACACCAAGGGACCGGACGACGCGCCGGTGAAGATCTTCGAATTCTCCAGCTTCCAGTGCCCCTTCTGTGCTCGCGCACGGGAGACGACGAATCGTATCCTCGAAGAATACGACGGTCAGGTTCAGCTTGTGTACAAGAACTTCCCGCTGGGAATGCAGCAGCATAGTGAACCGGCCTCTCGCGCCGCCCTGGCTGCCGGAGAGCAGGGAAGCTTCTGGGAGATGTACGATAAGATCTACGACAACCAGCGACGCCTTGGCGAAAGTGGCATTTTCGAGGAGTTCGCTGGAGATCTGGGACTGAATATGGACCGCTTCCGGCAGGACTTCGAGAGCGATGCCATCGCTCAACAGGTGCGCAAGGAGCAATCCGAGGGACAGGAGTTGGGCGTGCGAGGCACCCCCCACTTCTTCGTCAACGGAAAGTCCATGCGCGGCGCTCAGCCCTTTGAGGAGTTCAAGAGGGTCATCGACAGCGAGTTGGCAGATAACTAAGAGGCAAAGCCTGGCGTGGGCATGGCAAGAAGCTATTTTGCCTGACCGCGCCGGGCGTAGCATGTATTGTGAACCCGCCGTCGTTTCCGACGGCGGGTTTTTTCGTCTCGACCAATGATCAGGACAAGATATGAAACAGCGATGGTGGAAGAGAGGAGTTGCGACGATGGTCCTGGGGGCTGCGTTGACCATACAGATGCTGGGATGCTCGAGCGCACCGGAGCCCGTCGAACAAGAGGAGGTTCCGGCGACGGAGGAGGCGGCACTGGAGAGCGAGGTGCTCCCCGTAGAGGACAGCCCGATTCTGGGCGATCCCCAGGCTCCGGTGACGGTGATGGAGTTCAGCTCCATGACCTGTCCCTTCTGCGGTCAGGCCGATCTGGTGCTCAAGGATCTGATGGAGCACTACGATGGAGAAATAAGGGTAGTCTTTAAGCATTTTCCCCTGAATCCGCAGGCCGAGTCGGCGTCGCTGGTGCTGGAGGCCACCAGGCTTCAGGACGAGGAGGCGTTCTGGGAGATGAAGACGGCCCTTTTTGCGCGCATCCATGAGTTCGGCACACGGCCCATGGAGGATATCGGCGTCGAGTTGGCCGAAGAGATGGGACTCGATGGGGAACAACTACGCCGCGACGTGGGCAACCCGGAGCTCAACCAGGTGGTGGCCCACGACTTTCAGATGGGACGTCAACTGGGTGTGACGGGGACACCTCAATTCTTCGTCAACGGAGAGGCCGTGGCCGGGGCTCAGCCCGTGGAGAATTTCGCTGCCATCGTCGACGAGCAATTGGAGCTGGTCGACGAGCTTCTCGAAAGTGGAGTGAGTGAAGAGGAGGTCTACGAAGAAGCGGTGCGGCACAATCTGGGGATTGATGCGATTTATTGAAGCGGAAGGCTGTCGAGCCAGCTCTGATAGCGCCAGTACAGATCGTAGGGTGTGGTTCGCCAGCGCGACGGGGGCTCGACGGCGTCGGCCCAGCCAAGGGCGGCCCGTCGGTGGCGACGCCACAACTCGGAGCAGGCCTCGGGGGTTGGAGCGCCGGGGCCCATGACAAATGACTCTTCTTCGAGGGCCTGTATCTGGGAGCGGAAGTCATCGGGCAGCGCCGATGGTTCAAAGCGGTGGGCGGCGATCTTTCGGTGCAAACGCTCGTGACGCCAGAATAATGTGTCCCCGTCGTATTTTCCCTTCGTGGGCGGTGGTCCGAAGTCGACGGGCTCTCCCTGAAGGACCACGGGCTTGAAGACGCTCAGACATGGCGAGGAGGTGCCCGTAAACCAGTGGAGGGGAGCTGCCTGATCAAGACGGCTGATCATGGAGCCCACGGCCTGGCCGGAGGTGCGCGTGGGAAGCCATGAGGCGTGAGCGCAGGGCATGGACATGCGCAGTCCATCGGCGGGGTGCTTTCCGTTGTGGCTTCGCAACGCCTCCATCAGGTGGTGGGGACGAAGGGCGCCGTGGTGACGGTTGAGTCGCTCCACAAGACAACGACGGCGGTTTCGGGCTCCTGCAAGCCAGTCCATGCCTCGATCGGAGAAGGCTCGGCAGAAGGAAAACTCTTCTCCTTCGTCGAGCCAGCCGTGGCGGCGGGCGTAGTCCTCGGCGCCGTCACTGATGCGATGGAACTCGGTGCCGATGGTCAGGGCGTTGGAAAGACTCCAGATCCCCTCTATCCTGCGGGCGGCCCAGAATGGTCCCGCCGTCTCCAGAATCCAGGCCTGTTCGGCGTCGGCGATGGCAAAGGAGCTGTCGTAGCGAAAATTTCGATGGCGATAGCCACAGCGCCCGCCCTGGCCGAATCGGGCGATGTGGTCGATGATGACCTCAATGGCTTCCGTAGCCGAAGCGGCGCGTTCGAGCGCCAGGCGCACCAGATCCATGCCCGTGAGTCCTTGATGGGCAACGGCAAAGCGGGTGAATACGGCCTGGTTGCCGATGGCCACCCCCTTTTCGTTGGCCCCCATCTCGGCGCCCCACATCCAGAAAGGACGGCTGAGGACGGTCTGCCAGGTGGTGCGCGCTTGAGGGACGGCCTGCCAGGTGCAGGGAAGGACGTCACCGGGCTGGTGGTGGCGGCGCGGATGCCACTCCACGCTCTGGGCCTCTCCCGGCTCTCGATCGCTATTCTTGGCGAGTAAAACGGCGCCGTCGGCGGTGACCTTGGGGCCGGCAATGACGGTATCGCACATGGTGATGAAGGAGTTGAAAGTGGTGGTACAACCGATCGTGGCAAGTGTAACCGATCGAAGCCCGGCGCGGTATCGGAAGTTGAGGTGACGAACAATGATGAGCACGAAGCCCGTAATGAGTTTGATACGCCCGGGATTGGTCGTCCTCTGCGGCGTGATGTTGTGGACTATCCTGGCGGCCTGCTCGGCGAGCCCTGAGCGTCACGAAGACGAGGACGTGCAATTCGGGGCGCATGACCTGGAAGACAGCGAGATTCTCCCCGTCGCTGACAGTCCGATAAGAGGTCCGAAGAATGCCTGGGTGACCGTGGTGGTCTTCGCCGACTTTCAATGTCCCTTCTGCGCGCAATTGGCGGCGACCCTGTCGTCGGTGAACGAGGCATTTTCCGACGACACGGTGCGTTTGGTCTTCAAGCATCACCCGTTGGAGATTCACGACGGAGCTCGAAGGGCTGCGCTGGCCGCGGAGGCGGCACGGGAACAAAACTTATTCTGGGAGATGCATGATGGGCTCTTCGACGACTTCGCCCGACTCGCCGGCGACGATCCCGAATGGGCAGTGGTGAAGATCGCCGAAAAGGTGGGCGTCGACGTGGAACAGTTGAAGGTGGATATGGAGCGCGACGAGATCGTCGGCCGCGTCGAAGAAGATCTTCGCCTGGCCGAGACGTTGGGGCTGCACGGTGTGCCCGCCGTCTACGTCAATGGAGGACTCATCCCCGGCGTTCAATCTCCTGAGACCTATGTGCTCACCATCGTCGAGGTGCGGACAATCCTCGAGGAGAGCGTGGCTCGCGACGAAATCGGGCCCCACCAGGTCTA
>SLPW01000454.1 GCA_007131755.1 Myxococcales bacterium
CACTGATTGGTCTCCGTATTGCACACCTGATCGGCACCGCAATGGTCGTCCGTGGTGCAGTCCACACATTCTGCTTCGGCACAAATCCGCCCGTCGCAATCACCGTCATCGATACAATCCACACACTCTCGGCTGTCCGGATCGCAGCGCTCTCCCTCCTCACAATCGGGATCATCGACGCACTCCACGCAGCGATTGTCCGTCTCGTCGCACACCGGACGAGCCGACTGCATACAGTCCCCGTCGCCGTCGCACTCCACACATTGGAAGTCGCCGCTGCACACCAGCGAGCCGTCGCAGTCCGACGCCGTCACACAATTGCGACAGACGTTGTCGTCATCGCACACCCCCTCCGGACAATCCTCGTTGCTCACACACTCCGGCGCCGGCCCCGTGTCGATCTCCGTGTCCGGCTCTCCCGCATCCACTTCGGCGTCGGGACTTCCCGTATCCTCCCCGGCATCTAAACCACCGGCATCCATCCCGTCCGTATCCACCAGACCCGTATCCGTCCCCCTTTGACCGCGATTGGAATCATCGTCGTCCTCACCGGGGACCGTCCCGAAATCCCCCTGGGCACAACCGGCTGCCACCACGGCCGTCAGGCTCAACACAGCCAGCCACACCACCCAACGTCCCATTTGCCTTTGCCTTTGCCTGCCCATCGCCAATCCCCTGATCGAAATCAAATCCCGAATCAATCCACCATTCAGAATCTCAAATTCTCGCCATTGATCAAGTTTGGCGGATTCCCTCCTTACTTACAAATCAAACACAACGGCAACGGTATCACCACCAGGTTCGCTCAACGCTGCCCCTGGAAATATTCTTGCAGTTCGGCGGCGCGGAATTCGCGGAGACACCGAGGGCGGAACGCGCTCAGCGTACCGTGCCCCAGCGTCCCTCCGACCTCCGGGTGGGCAATCCCTCAACTGCCCGACACCCTGGAGATCCTCTCCACCCAGGGTTCCCTGCTCTGAGAGCGTCCGCTCTGTCGTCTCGAGCCCAGCGCCCGTTCCAGATCGCCCCACAGATCCTCGACGTGCTCCAGGCCCACGCTCATTCGCAGCAGTCTCTGCGAAACCCCGCACTGATCCCGCACCTCTTCGTCCACCAGCCGGTGCGTCAACGACGCCGGATGTTGGATCAGTGAATCCGTCGACCCCAGACTCACCGCCGGCGTAATCAGCTCTACCTCTTCCATCACAGACCGCGCCGCATCGAAGTCTTCCACCTCAAACGAGACCATCGCCCCCGGCCCCTTCATCTGGCGACTCACAAGATCCGTGGCCGACTCGTCGCCCAACCCCGGATAATACACCTTGCCCACCGCCGGATGCTCCAGCAGCCTGAGCACCAGTTGCATCGCCGTATCCTGACAGGCCTCCATGCGCACCGGCAGCGTCGAAAGACCGCGCCGCAACAGATAGGCCGCCATGGGATGCATCAGCCCCCCCGTGGCGATTCGAATCCTTCGAAGTCGCTTCGCCCATTCCTCGCCACAGACCACCACCCCGCCGATGACGTCGCCGTGACCGCCGATATATTTCGACGCGCTGTGAAGGACGAGATCCACCCCGAAATCGGCCGGATTCTGCAGCACCGGCGTCGCAAACGTATTGTCGATGACCACCGGTACGGACCCCGCCGCCTCCACAAGAGCTTCCAGATCCACCAGGTCCAGCGTCGGATTCGCCGGCGTCTCCGCCAGGACCAGCGCCGTCTGATCGTCCACCACTTCCTGGACCTCTTCTGCCTCTGCCCACCGCACCTCCAGACCGCATAGCCCGTCACACAAAAGATGGTCCGTCCCCCCGTAGAGCGGCCGAATGGCCACCACATTCGACTTTCCGCACGACGCGGCCATCATCACCGCTGTCACCGACGCCATGCCCGACGAAAAGGCCACGGCTGACTCCATCCCCTCCACCGACGCCATCGCCTCCTCGAAGCGCGACACCGTCTCATTGTGCAATCGGGCGTAGATCGGATTCGCCCCCGGCGCCTCTCCCCGGGCCAGCCTCTCGAAGCTCGCGGCGGCGGCGTCGATATCGTCGATGGGAGCGCTATTTCCCAACGCCATCGACGCGTATCGGTGAGATGAGGACTTCGAGACAAATTCCGTGCGGTGAAATCGATCCATTCTCGAACCTTTTGTTGTGGTAACGTGCTATATACAATTATAGTACGCTCGCAACGAATATCCATCGAAGGTTCTTCGAAAAAAGGCCCCGTCTATGGAATTAGATCGAATCGATCGCCACATTTTGCGCATTCTGCAGAATAATGGCCGCATCCCCAATCGTGAGTTGGCCGACGAGATCGGGCTGGCCGCCTCCACATGCTCCCAGCGCGTACACCGGCTGCGCGACGAGGGCGTCCTCCTCGACACCCACGCCACCGTCGATCCCGAAGCCCTGGGCATCGACCTGCAGGCCCTGATCTCGGTGCGCCTCGCCAGGCATTCCCGAAAAGACGTGGAGGCATTTCACCTCCACTGCCTTTCCCTCGACGAAGTCCGGGCCGTCTTCCACGTCACGGGCCGCCAGGACTTCGTCCTTCACGTCGCCGTTCGCGACACCGAACACCTCCGAGATCTGGCCATGGACGCCTTCACCACCCGCCCCGAGGTGGCCCATATCGAGACCTCGCTGGTCTATGAACACGACCACAAACCGGTGTTGCCCGATTTTCTGGGCTCGCAGCAATAACTGCTCACCCGCCGGACCCCTCACCCTCATCGAAGACTATTGATCCTCCCCACGAGCTTGGGAAGTGGGGAGGTGCCGCAGCGAAGCGCAGGCGGAGGGGTCCCCCGCAACCCCCAAACCTCTCACATCGAAATCCCCCCATCCACATCAATGCACCTTCCCGTAAAATACCCGCACTCGAAGATGAACTTCACCGCCAGATAGATCTCCTCGGGCTTCGCCGCCCGCCGCAGAGGCACCTTCGACAGAAGCTTCTCGAGCATCTCCTCTCTCATGGCGTCCAGAATCGGCGTCTGCGCAAACCCCGGCGCCACCGCTCCCACGCGCACCCCGTAGCGGGCCAGCTCCTCGGCCCACAACTTGGTATCCGCCACCACCCCGGCCTTGGTGGCCGAATAATTCGTCTGCCCCCTATTCCCGTGACGCGAGCTGCTGCTGATATTGACGATCACCCCTTCTTCGGGCTGCGTCTCGATCATGTGCGCTGCCACCTCGCGGGTACACAAAAAGGTCCCCGTCAGATTGACGTCGATCACCGTCTGCCACTGCTCGAGACTCATCGTCTTGACCTCACCGGTGTCTCGATCTTTTTTCGCCAACAATCCATCGCGGAAGATCCCGGCGTTATTGACCAATCCGTTGACCGACCCGAAGGCCTCGATGGCGGTGCTGACCGCCTCCTTGACGTCCTCCTCATCGGCCACATTCCCGGCGTAGGTGGAGATATTTTCCTCTTCTTCCTCCAACGCCAGCAGGCCCTCATCGTCGACGTCAAAGCCCAGCACCTGGGCGCCCGATTGTGCGAAGTTGAGCGCGAAACAGCGGCCAAGGCCACTTGCAGCGCCGGTGACGATTACTTTTGCATCTTCGAGATTCATGGCAGCTCCTGTATTCTACGTTCATCTAATATATTGCTTGTCCGGGGTTTCTCTTCTGCGAACCACCCCACATCTCTCCGATAGCAGTTCCCCTGCCCCTCGTCGACACCGAGCCCGAGCCCGACACCGACACCGAGCCCGACACCGAGCCCGAGACCGAGCCCGAGCCCGACACCGAGACCGACACCGAGCCCGACAACGAGACCGACACCGAGACCGACACCGAGACCGAGCAACGAGCCCGAGCCCGAGACCGAGACCGAC
>SLPW01000061.1 GCA_007131755.1 Myxococcales bacterium
CACCTACCACCCGCCCTTCACCCACCACCCGCAGTTCACCCTTCACCCACCACCCGTCCCTCACCTACCACCCACCCCTCACCCACCACCCGCAGTTGACCCATCACCCGCCTTCCGGAATTTGCCAGCCCCACAACTGTTGTTTATCTTGGTGCTGTGCGCTGTCACTGAGCGCATCCCATTTTTTCCACGCGGCGCTGCCGCGCTTTCTCGGGAGTTCCACCGATGTCCAAATTATTCGAAGATGGCCTTCGCAAAGTTACTCGAGCCACAAAGCGCGCCGCCCGACGGGCGACTTCGGAGTCGTCGCTGCGCTCACTTCGCCGCGGTGTCAGCGCCACCAGGGAACAGGCCGAGGAGACGACCCGCGTCGTCGCCCAGTCGCCGGCCATGCGCTCGGCGGCCGGCGCTGCCCGCTTCGCCGCCACCAGCGGTCCCGTCAAGCAGGTCGCCTTTATGTGCGGCCGCGCCGGCGTCGCCGGAGCCGTCGTCGACGGATCGGTGGGCGGCTTTCAGGCCTTCAAGGCCGTGCAACAGGGGCAGATCGACGGCAAACAGGCCGTCATCCACACCGGCGCCGAGGCCGGCTGCGGCTTCGTGACCTCTTCTTCCGGCACGGCGGGCACCATCGTCGCCTATATGCTCACCGGCACCATGGGCCCCGCCGCCCTCGCCTGCGGCATGGGCGCCTCCATCGGCTCTCGCTACGTCTACCGCCAGATCGTCGGCGAGACCCTGCCCGACCCCACTCAGAAAAAAGCTCCCTCAACGCCCTCCACTGACGATGAGTGCATGGAGGAGATCGGCCCCAAAAACGAAGACTAACCCACTACCCACCGAGTCGGATCTCCCCGCGCAACTCCCGGAGGCTCTCTCCGAATAAGAGCGCTCGATGCAGCTCCTCGAGGCGGCGCCGGTCCTCGAAATTCAGTGTATTCTTGAGCGCCGCCTCGTTGAATAATTCCAACCCCAGGCTTCCCGCCACGACCCGTGCCGCAGCCGGGATCGCTGCCGGCGATGCTCCGTGCCATCGAGCCACCTCCGAAAGGGGGGTCGGAGTTCTCCAATGCAGCCGCTCCACCAACACCTGGATGGCCGCCGCCAGTCTGGCCGTTCCCAACATTTCATCGAAATCTTTCCCTGTGGCCCGCGCCCACAGTGTCTGTGCCGCCTCGACCAACTCCAGGCTTCGATCTTGCCATTCTAAAATGCGCAGCAGGCGACCCAGCGCCGTGGGATAGTGCAGAAGAGCGAGTCCCGTGGGGCCGCGGCGCTGTCCGTCATCGAGGACGACCTCGAATTGGCGCCGGACAGCCTCGTTTATGGCCTGTGCCCTGCGCTTTAGCTCCTCTGGATTCGCCGGATCTCCCATAAGCCGGTTGCGCAACAACTGCCGCAGCTTCGGCGTGCGATAGACCACCACCGACGACCGGGCCCGTCGAACCACCTTCGACAATACGGACAGCGTCTTCAGACTCTCCATCCAGCGCTCGTCGGCCTCGTATACCCGGGCCAGGGCATCCAGGATCCAGGGATTTCCCAGATCCCGATCCAACGCCCCCAACAGCATCGCCGCCACCGGCTCGACCGGCCCCTGTGCCTGCACCAGCGATAGCGCCGCACATCGCAAAAACTCTGCTTCGTCGTGGGTCGCATCGCCCTCGGCGAATGCCTCCAGAAAATAAAGCGCCGCCTCGGAATAACTTCTCTTTGCCGCTGCAGCGTGGCCGAAGGCATAGGCCACGTGGGGATCGGCACCGCTCAACTGCGCGGCGCTCTTCAGCCACCGTTGCGAGCGATCGATATCCCCCTCCAGCAAATACAGATAGCCCAGATATAGACCACAGGTCTTGCGACGGTCCTCATCCATCACCTTCAGATTCAATCGGCGAAGATATCCGATCGCCTCCTGAAAGCGCTGTGTCTCGATGAGCGACTCCACCCGACGCTCCAACCAGGCCGCCGCATCGATTACACCATCGTCATCCCACTTCTCCTCGGGCTTCATTCATCCTCCCTCAGATCCGTTCCCGAACGGTCCATCGCATCTTCGCGACTTTATGGGGATTAGGTTGAAACGATAAACGTCGTGGATTATTTCCTCTCAGTCGAGTTAGGATCCCGACGCGCCGGCGACAATTTGCCTGCCGGCATTTTTCCATACTCTGACTTTCCACTCCCAGAGTCGAACTTATGCTCTCTCACCTCGTCATTAGAAATTTCGCCATCATCGACCATCTGGAGATCCCCTTCCGAAAGGGATTCACCGTCCTCACCGGCGAGACGGGTGCCGGAAAATCGATCATCGTCGACGCCCTCAATCTCCTCCTGGGCGGACGGGCCTCCACGGACGTCATCCGCACCGACGAAGAACAGGCCGTCGTCGAGGGCGTCTTTGAGCCCACCGATGGCGCCGCACAGCGCGTCGCCGAACTCCTCGACGCCCGGGGCATTGATTTTGATGGCCAACTCATCATCCGCCGCATCCTCAGCCGCAACGGGCGAAATAAGGTCTTCATCAACGGAAGTCTCACCACCGTCTCCAACCTCGCTGAAATCAGCCGCGATCTCGTCGACATCAGCGGCCAACACGAACATTATAGCCTCGTGCGCGTCGAAGAGCACATCGATCTCGTCGACACCTTCGCCGGACTCGACGACGAACGCCGGAAAATGGCGCAGGTATTCGGCGAAGTACGAAGACTGCGCCGTCGTCTGAAGAAGCTTCGCGAAGACGATCGCGATCGCCTCCACAGAATTGACTTCCTTCGCTACCAACTCGAGGAGATCGACGCCGCCGAACTCGAAGCTGAGGAAGAGGAAAAGCTCGACGCGGAGGTGGAACGGCTCAAATACGCCGAGCGTATCGGCGACGCCGTCCGCTCCGCCTCCAATCACCTCCACGACTCGGAAGCCGCCGCCGTGGATCGCCTCGGCCACGCCCTGGCCGCCGTCGAATCCGTCGCCGCTCACGACGAAGCCCTCGAAGAACTGGCGACCCGCCTCGACGAGGCCAACGTCCTCGTCTCCGACATCGCCCGCGACCTCCAGGACTACAGCGCCGACCTCCAATCCGATCCCACCCGACTCGACGAACTCATCGCCCGCCAGGAGACGATCAAGAAATTGTGTCGCAAACACGGCGCCACCGTCGAGGATATCTTAGACACCGCCGCCGAGATGCGCCGCGAACTCCACGAACTCGAAAATGCAGAAGAGCTCGGCGGGGAATTGGAGAAGAAGCTTCAGAAGGCCCGCGAGGACGCCTGGACAGTCGCCCGCAGCCTCAGTGAGAAGCGTCGCGACGCCGCCCGTCGCCTCGGCGCGTCCATCGAAGCGGAGCTCGCGGACCTCAATATGAAGGATGCCCGATTCGAGGTCTCCTTTTCCCCTGAAGAACTCCCCGGCCAGTCGGCACCACCGGCAGGCGAAGGCCCGACTCTGGAGCATCACGGCTTTGACACCGTCGAATTTCTCCTCGCCCCCAACGTTGGCGAGAAGCTCCATCCCCTGGCCAAGATCGCAAGCGGCGGCGAGCTCTCCCGGGTCATGCTCGCCATCAAGACCGTCCTCGTCGACGGCGACGCCGTCTCCACCTACGTCTTCGACGAGATCGACACCGGCATCGGCGGCGCCACGGCCGACATCGTCGGTGCCAAGATCGAGGCCACCGCCCACTCCCACCAGGTGTTATGCATCACCCACCTCGCCAGCATCGCTTCCCGCAGCGATCACCACTATCTGGTGGAGAAATTCCAGCAAGACGGGCGCACTCACTCCACCATCCGTCCTCTGGACGGCGAAGAGCGTATCGAAGCCCTGGCGCGAATGCTCGGCGGCCACCGGGCCACCGAAAAGACCCGCGAGGCGGCTCGGGAATTATTGCAGGGGTAATCGGGCGGGGATTTTACCTTGTCAAAGCCAGAAACGTCGCTATCATCCTCAAAGTTCAAGGAGTTTTGAACACCCGAAACCCCCGATCCTATGATGACCGATTTCCTCCAACGCTTCGAATCCCACCTTCGCGCAGCCCTCGGCGATCCTCGCCACGCCGAACGAGAACCGGCGGTGCTCCTCGAGGCATCAAACCACCTCGCCACGGCAGGCTCCGCCAAGCGAATGCGTCCCCTGCTGGTCAACCACTTCGGCGCCGCCGTCGATCTCCACCCGCTGTATCGCCTTTGCATCGCCACCGCCGCCGAGCTCATTCACACGGCGAGCCTGCTCCACGATGACGTCATCGACGAGGGCACCGAACGGCGTGGGCGGCCCACGGCCAATGCCAGATGGAATAACTCCGTGGCCGTCTTAAGCGGCGACCTCGTCTTATGTATCGCCCTCGAACAGCTTTACGAGCTTCCCCGCACGGTCACCACCACTGCCATAGAATTGGTCGCCGAAATGACCCGCTCCGCCATGCTGGAAGTGCAGGCCAGGAGAGCTCGGCGCTGGGATCTCGACGACTGGCATGCCATCGCCCGCGGAAAGACGGGGGCACTGCTGGCCTGGTGCGGACGGGCTCCGGCGCTGGCGAAGAACGAGTCAGACCTGGCCCGTAGCTTCGCCGATTGCGGTCATCACCTTGGCCTTGCCTTTCAGATCACCGACGACCTCATCGACGTGATGAGCACAGACACCGGCAAGAATCGCTTCGCAGACCTTCGCCAGGCCAACCCCTCATTCTTGATCGCCGCAGCACGTCAGCGGGACGACCAATTATGCCGAGACATCGACGCATGGTGGGACGGTGATGGCGAGGCTGACGAATTGCACAGATTGGCCCGGGCCGTCGCCTCCTCCGAGGCCCCACGAGTAGCCGTGAACGCCGTCGACGATCATCTGGCCGCCGCCCTCGATGCCCTCGGAGAATTCGCCAACCACCCCAACGGCCGACAGATCGTGGGATGGGTCGAACAACTTCGCTCCATCGCCCACGGCGCGCTCACATCGGCACTGCCGAAGCGCTCCCATGCCTGACCGCATCCCCATAGCCCAGCGTTCTCCACATCCCCTTTGCTTTTACGGCCGTGAATGTCCGTGATAGCAATCGAAGCTACACCTTCACCCCCTTCGGGAGAGCAATTCATGAAAGGCTATAGCTATCGAGAGGGCGACTACGAACCGACGGACAGCCTCCCCCTGTGGGAAGCGCTGGTATGCGACGCCGTGGGAGATGTCATCGAATTCTGGGGATTCAAGCGAAACCACGGCCGGGTCTGGGCGCTATTATACGTGCGCGGAGAGCCGATGAACTCGAAGGAGATCCAGGAAGGCCTCGACCTTTCGAAAGGCGCCGTCTCCATGATCACCCGCGACCTCGAGGACTGGGAGGTGGTCCACCGGGTGCGCCACCCCGGAAGCCGGGCCTGGCACTTCACCGCCGAGATCGGCTTTATGAAGATGATCACCCGCGTGCTGAGACGCCGCGAGGGAAAGCTCATCTCCCGGGTCACCACGGACCTCAAAGACGCCCGCCGCCTGGCCGAAGAAAACGGCGCCGAAAGTGAAGTCCTGGAGCGCATCGAGCGCATGCAGAAATTGGCGGGCCTGATGAAGCAGGCCCTGCAGTTGTTCACGAAGACCGCGAGACTGGACGTAAGCGAGACAAAGGACGTTTTGTAGCGGGTACCCAATACCCAATACCTGCAGTTCACCGAGGCATCCCATGACCAAGAAAAGGCCCGTAAAGAGCGTCATCACCTGCGACCTCGAGGGCCGCATCGAGACCTTCAACGAGGGCGCCCAACGCATCTTCGGTTACGAGCCGGACGAGGTGATCGGCAAAAAGCGGGTCTCCCTCTTTTCGCCGGGTCTCATCGTCCTGGGACACGTGGAAAATTGGCTGAACACTGCCGTGGAAGAGGGCGAATTCGAGACGGACACAGTCTTTCAGCACAAAGACGGAACCCTCTTCCCCGCCCATATCCGGCTCCGACCCACGAAGCGCGACGGAGAACAGATCGGCTATTGCGGCATGACCCGAAAGCTCGAAGGCGTCTCCGTCGAGGAGGCCATGCCGCCCATCGGTCTGAAGACCCGGCTTCTGGCGGCCCTGGTCGTCACACGCGCCCCCTTTCTGACGGCCACTCTGGTCCCCATCCTCATCGCCGCCGCCTGGGTGGCCGCTACCTCGTCAATAGCCTTTAACTGGCTTGCCTTCGCCCTCGCACTCGCCGGGGGTTGTGCTCTTCACGTCGCCGCCAACACCTTCAACGACTACTTCGACTGGAAGAGCGGCGCCGACAAGGCAAATAACGAGTATTTCCAGATGTTCTCCGGAGGAAGCCGGGCCATCGAAATGGGCCTCATCTCCGAGAAGGGAATGTTGCGCCTCGGCGTCATCTCCTCCGTCTTCGCCCTCGCCACCGGCGTCGCGCTGACAGCCATGCAGGGCTGGGGAATCCTGGCCTTCGGCGTGGCGGGGCTCTTCTCGGCCTACTTCTATACGGCACCGCCCCTGAGGCTGGTGGCCAGAAAGGGAATGGGTGAGCTGCTCATCGGACTGAACTTCGGCCCCCTCATGGTGGCCGGCACCGTCTATGCCCTGACCGGCCAGGTGGCCCCCATCGACTTCGTAGTGGGCCTACCCATCGGGTTGTTGACCACCGCCATTTTATGGGTCAATCAATTCCCAGACGCCCCATCGGACGAAAAAACGGGCAAAAACCACCTGGTCGTCGTTCTCGGAAAAGACCGCGCTCGCTACGGATACGCCCTGTTGTTGGCCACCGCCTTTGCCATCCCCGTCGTCGCCGCCGCCGTGGGTGCATTCCCCGCAGGCGCCGCCCTCTTCGTACTCGGACTCCCGCTGGGCATCTACGCCTCTCTCATCCTCTTTCGACACTTCGAAAGCCGCAAATTGGTGCGCGCCTGCTCGACGACGATCCAGCTCCACCTGGTGGCCGGACTGGCCATGGCGGGAGGGTTATTCTTGCTCGCCTGACGACTAAAGAGCGTCGGAGACGAAGGCTTTCGCCTATCGCCTCTACTGCCGATAGCGTGGACGCTATCGTCTCCTACTTCCTCCTACTCGCGTGCCACCTTTTCGCCGCTTTCTTCCTTCGGAGACGATTGGCTCCCGCCTATCGGCAGTTCCCGCGCTCGGCTCCTGCCTATCGCCGTTACTTCCAACTACTCGTCGGCCTCGGGCCACACCTCTTCGAGTGGAATGGACAACTCCACAAAGAGCTCAATCGTAAGCGTTTCGGATCCGGAAGAAGTATCCACCCACTCGTAACGGCCGTCGCTACCGAGAGAAAATACCTCTACCGTCTGCACTTCGGGATCGACGATGAGGAACCACTGCACACCGGCCTGGGCATAGGCCGCTCGTTTCTCCCCACGATCTCTGGAGGCCGTACTCGGCGACAGCACCTCCACGACGAGGTCCGGAGCGCCGACCACACCATGTGATTTTACGATGTCGTCGACTCGGTCGGCTGCCACGAACGTAAAATCTGGCTGCACCACCGTATCGTCGGACAAATAGACGTCGAAAGGTGCGTGAAAGCACTCTCCAAGTCCCTTCGCAGCGACATAGGTGTCGAATAAGGATCCCAGACGCGTGATGATTCGCTGATGTGACCTCCCCGATGCCGGTACCATCAATAATTGCCCCCTCAAGACCTCGTAGCGCTGGTCATCGTCGAGACCGCGATAGTCCCCGACCGTCCAATGTCGCTCCCCCTCCTCTCCCTCTCTCGGCGCGAGCGTCATCACCACCTCCGCTTGATTCGTCGGCTCATAATCGTGAATACCCGCCGATCCTAACCACCGGTCATGATGACACAACGCCTACGACGAGGGAAACGGCCCTCTTTTTTTCGTTCCTCCCGGGCTAACCCGCCAGCCTTCCAATCCCTGTCCACACAACGGTTTTTCGGGCTCATTGGCAATTGTCACGTGATTGTCACGGTCCCTCAATTGTAGGGACCGTGCCGATCCACCATGCTCTGCCCCATTGATGAGCGCTGACGTCGCTCGTCGAGCTGCACCATCGGTTTCAGATTTCGAGCGAGGCATCCAGCCCTCGACATCTGTTGCCTCAACGATGGACCGACGAAGGACGTGCCAACTCTTTGGCGCAAACGCTGTAATTGACGATGAGGTATCGAGCATGGAAAGCGAATCAGGCAGTACGGAGACCCGGGAGGAGCGCAAATCCAATTGGCGCTCCTGGGTGATGATCGCGCTCCTGGTATACGCGCTGTTGGTGGCGGTAAACGTGATCAGCGACGGCTTTCAACTCGCCACCATGGCCGCCGGAGCGGAACAGCTCTTCGAATTCGCCTCCAATCCCATCATCGCTCTCATCATCGGTATCGTCGCCACCGCTGCGGTGCAGAGTTCGTCGACGGTCACCTCCGTCATCGTGGGTATGGTCGCCGGTGGACTGCCGATGAGCATCGCCATTCCCATGATCATGGGAGCCAATGTGGGAACCTCGCTGACCAGCACTCTGGTCAGCCTCGGTCATATTCGCGACGACGACGAATTCGCCCGCGCTTTCTCGGCCGCCACAGTTCACGACAATTTCAACATCCTCGCCGTGGCGATCCTCTTTCCCCTGGAGCTCCTCTTCAGCCCCCTGGAGCGCATCTCCTATGTGGTGGCCGGCTGGCTGCCCACGGGCAGCGCCGACGGCATGGGCGACTTTGGCTTTCTTGGTTTTCTCGTCGGTCCTCTGGTGGACGCCATCGGCGCCGTCGGCGCCCTGATGCCAGAGATCTGGGACGGAGTGCTCCTGATCTTCATCGGCGTGGCGATGATCATCGGCGTCGTCACGGCGCTGAGCAAATTACTCAAGAAAGTCATGGTGGGGCGCGCGCTGCGCATCATGGAAACCGCCGTGGGCCGCGGTCCCGTCTCCGGGGTCGGAGCCGGCGCCACCATCACGGTCATGGTCCAGTCCTCCACCACCACCACCTGCCTCATCGTTCCCATGGCCGGCTCCGGCGTCTTTAGCCTTCGTCAGGTCTATCCCTTCACCCTGGGGTGCAATATCGGCACCACCATCACAGCTCTGGTCGCCGCTCTCGGCGTCACCGGTGCCAACGCGCCTCTGGCCCTTCAGATTGCGTTGGTGCACCTATTCTTCAGCCTTCTGGCGATCGCCATCATCGTCAGCATTCCCGTCCTGCGCACGCTCCCGATGGTCATGTCACGCACATTGGCTCGCTACGCACGGCGCAACAAGCTGTACGTCTTCGCCTATATCGGTTGTGTGTTCTTTCTGATGCCTCTCATCGTCCTCGGCTGTACCCGGCTGTTATTCTAACGACACGAGAACGAAGAGTTCTTCAACCGATCGACGGCTAGCTATCCAGTCTTCTTCACCTGCGGCCAAGGCACGCAGGGGCTGGCGGGCACGGGCGCTGTCCAAGCGTTGTCCGCCCGATGGACGAAACTGGACCAGTAGGACGCCTCTCCTCATGCTCTCCGATTTCCTTCGTAATACTATATAATTGCCCCTTCGGTTCGCGAGACATGGGCGCTATTCTGGTATCGAAGATGGAGAGAACACCAACAATAGTGCCAATTCCCTTCGCGACGATGAATTGTCTTCCCAAGACGCCCCGACCGCGTCCTGGAGCAACGTCATCTCGTTGTCGCGAACCCTCACGCACCATAAGCACCACGAATGTCGCAATCGAAACGGCTATTTCTCCAGGATTTGAGCGGCGACCTCCCCGTCGTCCGCGTGGGGAATTTCGTCGTCCAACAGCCGGTAGGGCAGGGCTCCATGGGCGCGGTGTGGAAGGGCAAACATGTCGATCAGGACGTCGAAGTAGCGCTCAAAGTCATCTTGTCTGAGAAGGCACTCCACAAGAACTTCCATCGCGCCTTTCGTCAAGAAGTTCGCAGCATCGCCGAGCTCAACCATCCCTTCATCGTCGACGTCTACGACTACGGTACTGTCGACGATGCCGCTGAATCGGCCTCCCTTGGCCAACTCCGGGCCGGCAGCCCCTATCTGGTCATGGAATACGCCACCCACGGCTCCGTCGCTACCGGCGGCTACGAGAAGATGGACTGGGAAATGGCACGTCTCGTCGTCTTCGCCGTCCTGGACGCCCTGGCACACAGTCACGCCCGGGGAGTCTTACACCGCGACGTCAAACCTCAGAATATCCTGCTGACAACTCGAGAAACCGGCCCCGGAATCAAGCTCACCGACTATGGTCTGGCCTACGCTCTGCGTGAAAACCAGCAGGTCCTCCACTGGCACCGAGCTGCCGGCACACCGGAGTACATGGCCCCTGAACAGCTCACGGGTGCCTGGCGCCAATACGGTCCCGCCACCGATCTCTACGCCCTGGGATGCGTCACCTACGAATTGCTGGCCGGCCGCCCTCCATTTCGCGGCGACAACGTCGTTCAGATCGCTCGGGCTCATCTCGAAGACGAACTGCCTGCGCTTCCTGAGGATATTGACGTCCCCGAAGAAATCGAAGCCTGGCTTGGTAAGCTCCTGGCAAAGAAGCGAACACAACGATTTTCCACCGCCGCCGATGCGGCACGAGCACTGCGCCAGATCGATCGGACACATTTTGACGAAGAACGCCTTCACCACGCCTGGCAACGCCTGATCAACCTGGTTGCCCCACGGTTTTCCTTCGACGGATCGCCCAACGATGAATCCCTGATCCCCACTCACAGCCTGGATGTGTTGGTGCGTAACCCCCCGGCCAACGATAATCCTTCGTCCAGCAACGAAGAGGACGCCCCTCCCATCATCCATATCCCCGATGACTGGAGCCGCAATGAACGCCTGTATTCCTCGCGCAGAATGGTGGGCACCGGCCGAGGAATCTTCGAGATGCGCAGGCTTCCCTTTCTGGGGCGAGGCGACGAACGCGATCGCCTGTGGCGTTGCCTTCGTCGCTGCAAGGATCGTGGCGAGCCCCACGCTACTCTGCTGCTCGGTCCCTCCGGAGTGGGAAAGAGTTATCTCGCCCGCTGGTTCTGCGATCGAGTCGCCGAGTTGGGGGTGGCACAGGTCTTTCGAGTTCATCACCATCGCACTGAGGAGATCGTCGACCAGCTTGCAGTCCTATTGCGCCGTAGATACTGCCTGGATGGACGGGATCGCTCACAGATTGAGGATGTTTTTCGGTCTCTCCTCCAGGAGCTAGGTGCCGCTGAAGCCTACGAATGGGAGGCGCTGGCGGAGTTGACCCACACCGCCGACGATCCCACGGCGAGTTCCAAATTTCACTTCGCAACGACCAAACAACGTTGGATGGTCTACGTGCGTTTCTTTGAGCGCCTCTCTAAGAGAGGACCGATTTTATTTTGGTTCGACGACGTTCAGTGGGGTCCTCAGACCCTTCACTTCGTCCACACGCTGCTCACCCATCCCACACTGCGAGCTCCGATCTACGTGGTGATGACCGGGCGCGACGATCTTCTCTCAAAACCCTCTCCCCATCGAAGACGCCTGGCCTCGATCCTTGATTGTGAGCGGGCCGACCAGATTGAAATTGCTCCCCTCGATGAGCAGACCCTGCGCCGCCTCGTCAAGGAGGCCCTGTTTCTCGACCCGGCCGCCGCTTATGAAGTCACCCGACGGGCCGGGGGAAATCCTCGCCACGCACTGGAAATCGTCGGCGACTGGATCGACCGCGATCTCCTGGAGGCCACCCTTCACGGCTATTCCCTCACCCAAGACGCTCAGTTGGACCCACCAGGAGATGGGGCCGCTATCTGGTCGCGCGTCGTGAATCGACTCGCCGGGGGCTGCGACGACACCCGGGTCCTCCTTGAAATGGGAGCTCTCCTCGGGGAGCGCTTCCCCCTCCAGGTCTGGCGGCACGCTGCGGAGCACTTGGGACTGTCTGTGGGCAATGAGCTTGTGGAGTCTCTGCTCCAACAAAAGCACCTGGTCCGTGTTGGCCAGCGATTGGAGTTTACCCAGAACTGGCTACGAGAAGCGTTATTTTCCAGCGCGGAGATGCGCGGTCGCTGGACAGAACTCAACCGGATCTGTGCTCGGGCCCTCGATGAATGTGCTACTTCAACGGACGCCATCGACGAGAGGGTGGGCTTTTTATTGCTCGAGGCCGGTAAACCCGTCGAAGGAGGGCAGCGCCTGTTGAGCGCTCTACGACGTCGCTACGCACGTCGCGACTACGTGGCCATGATCTATCTTTCCCAACGTGCGCTACAGGCCCTCGACGACGATCCCACGGAGCCGGTGAAGGAACTTCGCACCGAACTCCTCCTCCACCTCGCCCACGGCTGGCACAACGTCGCTGCCAACGATCGCTGTCTTCAATATGCTCGTCAGGCTGCTGCCCTGGCCGAAGAGCTCGGCAACGTGCCATGGCGTGGCGTCGCCGCGCGTTACGTCATGGGTGCGCTATATATCGTGGGTGATATCGAGGGCGCGAAGGCAGAAGCCGACATCGCAACGTCCGCTCTCGCCGGGCGTCCCGAATTTGCCGATACCTATGCCCAATGCCTGTTGAGCCTGGCTCATATCGCATTGATGGAAGACCATTACGATCAGGCCCGCGTTCATATCGATGGGGCCCGAAAAGCCCTCGCCGGCATCGACGCTCCCGTCGTGGAATGTCAGATCGAATACGTTCACCTGAAGGCTCTCTTCTTATCGGGACAAGACGATAAGATCGAGATCCGTGACATCGAAGCACTGCTTCAGCGTTGTCTGAAGGCGGGCACCAATATTGGTGCCGCTCATTGTGCGAACGTGGGCGGCGAAGTCATGCGGCGCCGCGGCCAACTCGACCAGGCACAAAGTTGGTATCAGACCAGTCTGGACCACTTTCAACTCGTCGAACCAGATATGGTCTTTCTTCCCTACCAAAACCTGGCGCTGATCGCTCTGGAGCAGGGCAGGCTCAACGTCGCTGCAACTCGGGCCGAAGCCGTCCTCCAACAACTGCGTCGCCTCGACCGTCCTCAGGTCGAGTTGCATGCCATGGCCGTTCAACTTCCCCAACTCGCCACCGGCGATGCCCCCGATGACCTGCACTGCCACCTCGACAAGATGGAAGCCATTATCGACGACCTCGGGTTTGGCACCGACCCCGACCTCGCCATGTGTGTCCGGATCGCCACCGAAAAAGCGCGGCAATCGGACTGCACTGGCGCCGTCGTCAAACGCCTCACCGAACTTCACAACCGTGTCGAGCCGACGCCAGATCGCGAATAAAATTCGCGCTTCGCATTGACCCACGCCCACGTTATTGTATTTCCCACCAGAGAGAGGGCAGACCCCGACAAATTTCGACGATCGTGGCCTTGAAATCTTCAAGCCCATCTACTCGATTTGCCCCACGACATGGACGGCCATCAACTGTTTTACGTTGTCAGGCAGGACGAGCACTTCGTATGTCGAAATCGAGACGGCTGTTTTTAGGGGACTTGAGCGACGCCTTTCCCGTTGTGGATGTGGGACAGTTCTCCATCGAAGAGCCCATCGGACTGGGCTCGATGGGCGAAGTATGGCGCGGAACCCACGCCGAACAAGACGTGGTCGTAGCGCTAAAGGTCATCGTCTCCGAACAGGCACTGAACGAACGTTCCCATCGCGCCTTTCGCCAGGAAGTGCGCAGCATGGCCGAGCTCAACCATCCCTTTATCGTCGACGTCCACGACTACGGGACCATTGACGACGAGGCCGAATCGGACTCCTTCGGCCAACTTCAAGCCGGAAGTCCCTATCTGGTCATGGAGTACGCGGCCCACGGCTCTCTGGGCGACGCCTCCTTCGAAAAGGCAGACTGGGAAGTGGTGCGTCTGATCCTGTTGAGCGTCCTCGACGCTCTGGCTCATAGTCACGCGCGAGGGGTGTTGCATCGCGACGTGAAGCCCCAAAATATACTCCTCGCAAAGCTAGAAGGCGGTCCGGGGATCAAGCTCACCGACTTCGGCCTCGCCTACGCCCTTCGAAAGAACCAGGAGTTGGCAAACTGGCACCGCACCGCCGGCACACCGGAATATATGGCCCCTGAACAAGTCGTGGGAAAGTGGCGTCACTACGGCCCGGCTACCGATCTCTACGCCCTGGGATGCGTCACCTATGAACTCCTGACCGGCTACCCGCCTTTTCGCGGCGACAACGTCGTTCAACTCGCACAGGCCCATCTCGAGGAGGAGCTTCCTCCCCTTCCAGGCGACATCGACGCCCCCGCAGATATGGACAAATGGCTGCGTGGACTCTTGGCCAAGGAGCCAAAACACAGATTCTCCACCGCCGCCGATGCCGCTCGTGCTCTTCGCCAGATCGATGGCAGCCCCTTCGACAACAACCGCCTGCTC
>SLPW01000568.1 GCA_007131755.1 Myxococcales bacterium
GGTTATTCCGCCGGCGTCTGGGCAGCCTCGTCCTCTTCGTCGGCGGTGGAAGCATCGAACATCGCTTCCTGGATTTGATGGATGAAGGTGTAGGTCAAAGGGGCTTCCATTCGCCGGGCAAGGCGCATGAAGATCTGCCAATGGGGCATGGAATCGCCGTGTGGGGCGAAGGCCTGATCGAAGGGTTGCGCGATGCCTGCGAAGTTGACGAAAGTGCCCTCCGTTTCTGCGTGGGAGCAGGCGGGCAGAGCAATATGGGCCTTGGCGGCCAGGTCGGAGTCGTGCTGAGCCTGAAGGACGAAGAGGTCCAGATTGTCCAGGGCCGCCACGAAGCGCTGGCGCGTGTCGTCGTCGACGGGTAGCTGGGTCTCCATCATATACAGGGTGGTGACCGCGCCGGTTTCGATGGCCTCGATAAGCGAGGGGATGTCGCCGAAGCCCTCGAGGCTGCCGAAGACGGCCTCTACGCCCCGGGTATTGGGGTTTTTGTCGGCTTTGATCAGGAAGTCGTCTTCGAAGCCATCGGGCTTTCCGCCCAGATAGAGGCGATCCGTGCCGACGATCTCTTCAATAAAGCGCTTGGCCAGATAGAGGTCTTCGCAGCTCGCCAGGGGACTTGCCAGGAAACCGAAGGTGGAGGCGCCGTCGTCTTCGATGGCACGGGCCAGCTTGTCCGCTGCCGTCTCCGTAATGCCGTGCCAGTTCAGGCGCGCCCCGTTGCTCATGGGGTGGAGCAGGCGATCCGTGTGGACCTCCTTGTAGGTCAATCGACCCTCGTCGCACATCCAGTAGTCGTTGACCTGCGGATTGTAGCGAGGTCGGTAGCGCTGGATTTCGTTTCGGAAATGCTCGAGGTGGATATTGCAGCCGTTGGAGCAGCCCGTGCAGACGCTGTCGGTGGAGCTCAGAAGCCAGACGCGGCACTTGAAGCGAAAATCCCTGGAGGTCAGGGCCCCGACGGGACAGATATCGACGGTGCATACCGAGTAGTTGTTGTCGAGCTCCTTTCCGGGGAAGGTTCGGATCTCGGCGGAGTCGCCGCGTTGAACGATGGTCAGCTCGTTGGTGCCCGTGATCTCCTCACAAAATCGGATGCAGCGGGTGCATAGAATGCAGCGCTCTCCGTCGTAGAGGACCTCCGGGCCAATGGGGAAGACCTTGACCTTCTGATTTTTCTCGGCCCGAAGCCTGGACTCCTGGGCGTCATAGGCCATGTAGTAGTCTTGCAGCTTGCACTCGCCGGCCTGGTCACAGATGGGGCAGTCCACGGGGTGATTGAGGAGGATGAACTCCAGGACGGCCTTCTGCGCCTTGACGACGCGCTCGCTCTTGGTGTGGACCACCATTCCGTCCGTGACCTCGGAGTAGCAGGCCGGCTCGAGGCTGCGAGCGCCCTCGACTTCGACGAGGCACATGCGGCAGTTGGCCGGAATGGACAGGGCCGGGTGGTAGCAAAAGTGGGGCACCTCATAGCCGGCCTGGGCGGCGGCCTTGAGGATGGTGGTCCCCTTGTCGACCTCGATCTCGGTATCGTTGATGGTGACTTTTGGCATGGTGAAAAACTCCGGTGCCGAGTGGTCGCCGCCACAAAGAGCGACGAAAACTGGCGGGTTATTTATCGCACTCCCCACCGATCATATTGATGGTGTCGAAGGTGGGGATGATGTCGGCGAGCAGGCCGCCCTCGATGAGCTTGTGGATGCCTCCCATCATGATGAGGCTCGGTGAACGGACGTGGATCTTCCAGGGCTTTCCGGTGCCGTTGGAGACGATATAAAAGCCCAATTCCCCGTTTCCGGCCTCCGTATAGCTATAGACCTCGCCGGGGGGAACCTGAATGCCCTCGAAGATGATCTTGAAGTGAGAGATCATGCCCTCGATGGTGTTGTAGACCTTTTCTTTCTCGGGGAGCATCACCCGCGGGTCATCGGAATTGATGGGGCCGGGCTCCATTTTCTCCAGGGCCTGATCGATGATGCGAATGGACTGGACGATCTCCTCCATGCGCACCAAATAGCGATCGTAGTTGTCGCCGTATTCGCCGACGGGGACGTCGAAGTCCACTTCGTCGTATTTGAAGTAGGGGTGGTCCTTGCGCACGTCGTAGTCGACGCCCGTGGAGCGAAGGCAGGGGCCCGTATATCCGTAGGAGACGCCCATCTTCGGGGTGAGCACTCCCGTGCCGCGAAAGCGGTCCAGGAAGATCCGATTTCGCGTCAAGAGCTGATCGATCATATGCCGGATCTCGAAGAGTCGCTCCCGGGTATAGGCCCAGCGCTCGGCGAAGTCGTCGGTCAGATCGTCTTTGAGGCCGCCGATGCGTCCGTAGCTGACGGTCAGGCGGGCGCCCGTGACCTCTTCGATGAGATCCCAGACCAGCTCGCGGCCCTCGATGCAGTACAAAAAGGCGCTCATCGCGCCCAGCTCGAGAGCGGCGGCGCCGGTGCACGTGAGGTGATCCGAAAGGCGGCTGATCTCGCCCATGATGGTGCGGATCCAGTCGCAGCGATCGGGGACCTCGATTTCGAGCAGTCGCTCCACGGCCAGGGCGTAGCCGAAGTTGTTGAGCAGCGGGCTGACGTAGTTGAGGCGGTCCGTATAGGGGAAGACCTGGGTCCAGGTGGAGTTTTCGCACTCCTTCTCAAAGCCGCGGTGCAGGTAGCCGACCTCGGTCTCGCATTTGATGATCTTTTCGCCCTCCAGAGTCAGCGTAAAGCGCACCGTTCCGTGGGTGGCGGGGTGGCTGGGGCCCATCTGGAGCATCATCGGTTCGGTATGAACGTCTTGATCGATGGGGTCGTACAGATTTTCGGCCATGATCGTATTCCGGCGTCCGAAAGCGGTCGTGGGGCGGCGTCAGTTGTCGCGCGAGCCCCGGGCAGATTTGTTTTTTACGAAGACGTTGAACTCCTCGACGCTGTCGCGCTCTCGCGACAACAGGTCGATGCGGGGTTGAGAAGCCTGTTTGTCATAGTCCTTGCGCAGGGGATGCCCTTCGAATTCCTCGTAGAGCAATACCCGGCGCAGGTCGGGATGGCCGTCGAACTCGACGCCGTACATGTCGTAGACCTCGCGCTCGTTCCAGCCGGCGCAGCCGTACAGATGAGAGAGGGTGGGCACCGTGCAGTCCTGCTCGTCGACGACGACGCGCAGGGTGAGCATATGCTTTTTCTCCATGCTATACAGCACGTAGACCACCTCGAAGCGCGGCACCCGGTGGAGGTAGTCCACGCAGGTGATGGCGCGCAAAAAGTCCATCTGAGTCTTTTCGTCGTCGCGAAGCTTCTCCACGATCTCGGGAAGTCGCTCTTTCTCGATGATCACCGTATCGTTTCCGAGCCGGGAGTGGCTGTCGATGACGTCGTCGGCAAAGTGCTTTTCGACGAATTTGATGAGCTTCTTGGCCATGAGTGATTCCGGGGCAAAATGAGGCCGTCGAACAGCGTTGGGGGCGGCCCTGGTCGGGGTGGGCAGTGCCCCGTCCGTCAGCTCGTGGACTCGTCCTGGGTATCGATGCGCTGGAACAGGGGAGCGCCCTCGGGCTGGCTCTCGCGCAGGGCGGCCTTTTGCCGATAGGCGTATTTGTCCCAGGGCTCCTGAGCGATCTTGTCCTGCAATTGCATCAGGGCGTCGATGACCTGCTCCGGCCGCGGCGGGCAACCGGGGATGTAGATATCGACGGGGACCACCTTGTCGGCGCCCTGAATGGTGGCGTAGTTGTCGTAAAACCCACCGGTGGAGGCGCAGACGCCAAAGGCCATCACCCACTTCGGCTCCGCCATCTGCTCGTAGATACGGCGCAGCATGGGGGCCAATTTGTGGTTGATGGTGCCCACGATCCACA
>SLPW01000405.1 GCA_007131755.1 Myxococcales bacterium
CGTTCATGGATGCCTGTACACGCTGTGGGGCGTGCATCGAAGCCTGTCCCCACGACGCCATCGAACTCGCCGGGGTGCGGTTTCGAGAAGCCCGAGGGACACCTGTCATCAATGCCTCACGGGCTCCGTGCCGGATGTGCCACGACACGCCCTGTGTGTCGGTCTGTGAGCCCGGGGCGTTGCGATATTCTGTGGGACTTTCGATGGGGGAGGCGAAGATTCACAGCCATGATTGCATCGCCCATCAGGGTGGAATTTGCTCGGTTTGCGTGGAGCAATGTCCGGTTCCGGGAGCGATCAAAGTGCGTCAGGGAAAGCCGACGATCCGACAGGGGGCCTGTACGGGATGCGGGGTATGCCATTTCGTATGCCCGGCGCCTGTGAATGCGGTGCGAATTTTTCCACGGGGAATTCCCCAGGAGGTGCGAGATGGGTGAAGGAAACGAAGAGAAGCAAGAGAAGGTCGATGAAAGACTGCGCGACTTTCACGAAGCTTTCGTCGACCCGGCGACGGTGGAGCAGCTCTTCGTCGATCTGGAGGGGGCGGCTGAGGTGCTGGCCGTCATGGCGAAGGGGGGCGCCACGGATCGAGCTCATGGGGGGGCCTTGTCTCTCGAGGAGGGACGCCAACTCTTTGTATCGAAGAAGGTCAAGGGACTTCAGATTCGCTACCGCTATGAGGACTCGGAGTGGTGGGACACTCTGATGCACACCCCCGGAGGGGTGCGAATCGTTCGAATCGAGCAAGAGGACTGGGAATGACGGGAGAATTGCTATACCGGATCGCAATTATCGTTCACGTCCTGGGGGCGGTGGTCTGGGTAGGCGGGGTGTTGTTCATGGGGATGATCGCCGTGCCGACGGCGAAGAAGCTGGGAAACGAGGAGCTTCGCCGACAAATCTTGGACGCCATGGGAAGGAGGTTTCGCCCCGTGGGGTGGACGGCGCTGGGACTATTGGTCGCCTCGGGGATCTATCTGATGTGGCATTGGGGAGCGACGGTGGAGACGGTGCTCGATCTGAGCTTCTTTGAGCACGCTCACGGCCAGAAGCTGGGTTATAAGCTCATGTTGGTGATTCCCATGCTGGTGATCAGTGCCGCTCACGACTTCTGGCTCGGACCGCGGGCTACCGATCCGGATCGCTCAGAAGAGGAAATGGAAAGGGACCGGCGTCTTGCGGGGATCCTGGGCCGGATCACGGGGATACTTGTGATTCTGATCGTGGTCCTGGCGGTGTTTGTGACGCGGCCCTGGGCCTGAACGCCCGACTTAGGGCTATAAATTGCGATATAAGGGGGGCATCGGTTCAACTTTCATCGTCGGATCGCTGGAAGTGATAGACGCAGGCAGTGTGTCCATCGGGAATGTAGTGCGAGCGGGTGAGCTCTTCGCCGACGATGCGTTGTAAGAATTCACTTTCCAGACGACAAGGCAGTCGAGTGGCTTGGACGGCTCCACGTAAGGGGCAGTTGCATTCGCGGATCTCGACGCTGCCGTCGTCGCCGAGTTCAATTTCGGGCATAAAGCCCTGTTGCTCAAGGAAATCCTGCAGGACTTCGAGTCGCGCTTCGAGGGATTCGGCGCCGGCGTCGTCGAGACGCCGTGCGAGGGCGTCCCTTCGGCGCCGCCAGAAGTGGTGAAAGAAATCGTCAATGGTGCGGTGATATCCCTGAAGGGAGAGAAAGTCGAGCAGGTTGGTCAGCATCTCGGTGTCGGCGGAGGGATAGACATTGTGTCCGGCCGAACTGAGGCGGAAGTACACGGTGGGACGTCCAGGCCCATCGGCGCGAGACGTGCGTTCGACGAGTTCGTCCTCCTCGAGGCGCTGGAAGTGTTGGCGCACCGTGGTGGGAGCAAGGTCGAGTTCGGCGGCGGCCTGACGAGCAGTCAATTCGCCATGTCGCTTGACGAGATCGAGCAGTTGGCTGCGAGAGTCGCCGAGCAAGTGGGTGAGGTCATCCATGGGGTAGCCGGGGTAAAGGCGTAGATTTGCGATTTTATTTGACGGGAAGGAAGCCGATTTGCAATAGTATAGGCAGAAAATGGGGTAGATGGAAGATGTCTGAGGTGGTTAAACAGGGTTTTTGCAAAAAAAA
Source organism: Myxococcales bacterium (assembly GCA_007131755.1). Taxonomy (GTDB): domain Bacteria; phylum Myxococcota_A; class Bradymonadia; order Bradymonadales; family Bradymonadaceae; genus SLJM01. The sequence goes on from SLPW01000405.1 coordinate 2,099, forward strand.
CTCGCCACATGGTGAGAGCCATCTCAGACTGCATTGGCGCCGAAAAATCAGGGGAGAAGTGTGCCGTTCATGATCTGGATCATTAGACCCGGTTTGTTGAGCAACTACTGTCGGCTGTGACAGCGAGAGGATTGTTCCCGGTCGCGTCAAACCGAGTAGTTTACCTGGTCTTCAAATGGAGAAGGAGTCATGACGACCCACGAATCGAGCTTATTCGCCCGGGCGGCGCGTATTGCCGGTGTCCTTGCGGTGGCGGTAGCTGTACTGGCCGTTCATGTGCCGGATGCCGATGCCTGTGACGCGTGTAACAACGCCTTTAAGAACGAAATCCTCAATGAGAGGAGTACCACTCCGGCGGGTCAGGATATGATCCGTGCCATGGAGAATCAACAGCAGCTTCGCGTAACGAGTCAGAATACTGGAGACTGGACAGGCCAGCCGCTGGCGTTGGCCGATGTCGAGGAAGAGCCGATGCAGCCCATCCCGACGTCGGTGCGTCCCGCCGCCGGCGATGACACCACCAACGTCGCAGATCGACAGCACTACGAGGGGGCAGAGTTCATCGAGATCATCGAGCGCGACGAGAGCCTGGAGAATACCCCGGCCACAGGCTGGGTCTCCCAGGACGCCGAGCCCGATGTGGTGGTGGACATCACATTGGACGAGGGGATGACCTATCTGGGGCAGGGGGTGATGTACCACGGGTTTTTGACCAATGGTGCGATCCCGGGACCCACGGTGCGGGTCACCGAAGGTGATATCGTACAGTTCAACATCGAGAATACGGGCTCCGTCCCCCACGGTGGATCCATTCACAGTGCCTATACGCAGACGTCGGCTCATATCGGGGCCATCGATCCCGGTGAGACGAAGTCCGTGACCTTCCGCGTTACCTATCCCGGTGTATTCATGTACCACTGCGCCCCTGGTGGTCACGCCATTCCGATGCACGTTTTATTCGGGCAGTACGGGATGATGGTGGTGGAGCCGAAGGAGAAGTACAAGCTGGAGCAAGAGCTTGGACACGGGCCGGATCTGAAGCTGTACCTTCTCCAGAACGAGATCTACGCCAGCGGTAAAGACGCCATCGAGGGCAACCCGGAGTATACCGGATTCAACGGCCGCCCCTTCCGCTACGTGGAAGAGCCGATCGCCGTGGAGCCCGGAGACTACGTTCGGATTTACTTCCTGAACGTGGGTCCAAACCTGTTGTCCACATTCCATATCGTGGGAATCATCTGGGATTACGTCTATTGGCAGGGGCATCCCGAGGCGCGCATGCCCGGTGGGCAGAGCGTGACAGCGGGTCCGACAGACTCCTTTGTCATCGAATTCCGCATTCCACCGGAAGAAGGTGTGTACACGATGTTGAGTCACGTCGTGGGTCCGACAGCACGCGGTGCGATCGGACTGTTGGCCGCCGAAAAGGGAGCGGATGGACCGTCGGAAGTGCTCGCCGAAGGTGAGACCTGGACGGAGGCAGAGCTCGAGGCGAAGGCGGAGAACGCCGTGCGCGTCGTGTCTCCCTTCGAGCCCGGGACACGAGATCTGCAACGTCCGGCGCGATTCGGTCCCGAGGTGGACGAGGTCTTCGTAGACATCATTGGAAACTCCTACTATCCGAAGGTTGTGGAGGTCGAGCCGGGTACGAAGATCACCTTCACCAACGAAGAGACGTTCACCTATCTCGATGGAGAGTTCTCGGGAATTCACAATGCCGTAGGTGTCGACGGACCGGAGCAATTCGCCACCGCATTGTTAGCGCACGGCGAAAGTGAGTCCGTGGTGCTCACCGAGCCCGGTGAATACGAGTATATCTGCACGCCGCACCCCTATATGCGGGGTAAGATTATCGTACGTGACGCGGCCGACGATGGTGAGGTTGAGGAGGAAGCCAGTGGATGCAGCACGGTCAGCGGAGCTCCCTTTGCTCCCGTGCTCGTAGCATTGGCGGCCATGTTTGGATGGGTGGTGGTGAGACGCCGCCGCCGAGAATCGGTGCCATCAACGGCATCGTAAAGACCACCAAAGGTGGTCTTTCTCTCGCCCCCGTCGGCACCTGTGGGCCGGCGGGGGTTTTTTGATGTTAGAGATCAAAGACTTCTTCGAAGAAGCGGCGCTCCTCGTCGCTGTGTACAGCAAAGCTAAATCGCAACAGCCGAGCGCGAAGGTAGATGGCTTCCACCAGATAGGACTGGAGCTCGCCCCGTTGTTGTTGAGCGTCGTCGAGGTATTGCATGAAGCGCCGAAGAGAACGCTCCAGGTCGCGGTGTTGGTTTCGAATGCGGTGGAGCAGGGTGCGAGATGAGGCCGTCAAATAGGGATGGCAACGAGGAAAGAGGATCTCCTCCTCTTCGATGATATGTTCCTCTACGTCGCCGGCGAAATGCCGTGCGAAGTTCGCGAGGTCGTCGAGGACCTCCGATTTGTCCCCGTCGGCACAACGAAGCGTGCGGGCGTGAGCCTCGAGTTCGTCGAGCTGACGGGTGAGGTCGCTATGGCTATGGAGCATTTCGTCTGCCATGGGGATGGGTGGTTTTGCCGTCATGGATGCACTCTCCTTTCTGGGGGAAGGCGACAAGGGTGACTGGGGTCAAGGGTAAGGGCGCATCGCAATTCGTTCGATGATATCGATCAGGTATGAGCGCCCATGCGGCCCAGCGTGGGCGCAAAAAATGCGCCCCATTCAATGCGGACGCAGGATTTTCGTTTCTGTGCGGAATGCAGGAGGGCGAGGGGGGTGAGGAGAGGTGTTCGGACGGCATGTTGCTTGCAGTACATAGTAAGTTGTCGGGCACGTGGCCCGGCGGCAGGTTTATCATTTTTCCATCGGAGCGCTTCATGACGACCCTCGATGTCGACCTGGACCTGATCCGCAAATACGACGTACCCGGTCCGCGCTATACCTCTTATCCCACGGCCCCCCATTTTCGTGACGATGTGGCGCCCAAAGATGTCTTGCAGGTGATCAGGAAGAATAACGACGGGCCACGGCCTCTGTCGCTGTATTTCCACGTACCCTTTTGCCAGACCCTGTGCTGGTATTGTGGCTGCACGACGGTGATCGGAAAAGATCCGGAGCGAACTGACCCTTATCTGGAAGCACTGGATCGGGAGATGGAGCAAAAGGCGAAGTGGCTGCATGGGGAGCGCGAAGTGGTGCAGATCCACTTTGGAGGGGGGACACCGACTTACCTCTCGCCGGATCAGATCCGGTGGCTTGGAGAGCGAATTGGCCACCACTTTCGAATCAGCCCTCGGGCGGAGGTGGCCGTGGAGGTCGATCCTCGGCGCCTGACCCGGGAACATGTGGAGGCCCTGGCCGATGCCGGATTCAACCGGGCGTCGCTGGGCGTACAGGACAACGATCCGAAGGTGCAGAAGGCGGTCAATCGCATTCAGCCCTTTGAGATGACCGAGAGGGTGGCACGGTGGCTTCGCGAGGCGGGCTTCGGATCGCTGAATATCGATCTGATCTATGGGCTTCCCCATCAGACGGTGGAGTCCTTCGATCGGACGTTGAATGAGGTGTTGACGCTGAATCCGGACCGATTCGCCATCTACACCTACGCCCATGTCCCCTGGATAAAGCCTGCGCAGAAGCTGTTGGAGGGAGAAGCGCTTCCGGGACCGGAGGAGAAGCTGTCGATGCAAAAGCATATCGTGGAGCGCCTGACGTCGCAGGGCTACGACTATATCGGCATGGACCACTACGCCCGGGAGGACAACGAATTGGCTGTGGCCCGTCGCGACGGGACGCTTCGACGCAATTTTCAGGGCTATTCGACGTGGGCCGGCGTCGATATCTACGGCTTCGGGATGTCTGCCATCTCGCAGATTGAAGATCTTTATCTGCAGAATCCCAAGGAGTTGCCGGCCTATCAGAAGGCGGTCAAGGAGGAGGATTATCCCGTGTATCGGGCTCGGCTTCTTACGAGAGACGATCGGATTCGACGTCGGTGGATCATGGCATTGATGTGCCACGGACGATTGGACTTCGATGAGATGTCCGAGGAGCTCGGGGTGGAGGTGAAGAGCTATTTTGCGCAGGGGCTGCGAAGGCTGGAGCCGATGGAGGAGGACGGGCTGGTGGAGGTCGACGCCAGGGGAATCACCGTCACCGATCGGGGACGGCTGTTGTTGCGCAATATCTGTATGCCCTTCGACGCCTACCTCGACGGCGGGAAGGGCAGATACTCACGTACGGTGTGAAGGCGGGTGATGGGCGACCGCCGCGGCCTGGCGCCGCGCGGTAAAGAAGACTGAGCAACTAGCGGATCTCCATGGCCAACTCTTCGAGGGCGTCCCAGTCGGTGACGGTGAATCCCGTAGAGTCTGTGCGCACGGGGCCTTCCTTATTCCACTTGCTCATAAAGCGAATGGCCGTTTCGACGCGGACATTGATGAGGTCGGCGATATCGGAGCGGGTCAGGGGCAGGTCGATGTGAATGACCATTTGCCCGTCGTCGTCCTTGATGCGTTTTCCCACGGATTCGGCGAATTTCTGAAAGAGCATGGCCAGGCGCTGTTCGGCGCTGGCCACGGAGAGCTCGTGGAGACGATTTACGAGCTCGTGGTTTCGGCGCATCATATTCTGGAGCATGGACTCCAAGAGCCTGGGATGGCGCTGAATGGTGCCGAAGAAATGGGAGCGGTGGATTTCAAGGGTGTGGGTATCCTCGAGGGCCACGGCAGATGCGGGGTAGGGGATCTGACGGTAGACGGCCAATTGTCCCACCACCTCATCTTCGCCGAAGACGCCGAGGATTGTCTCGCCACCGTCGTTTCTGAATTTGACGACTTTGACCTGGCCACGGACGATGAAGGTAAAATTCGACGCCGTGGTTCCCTCGCGCCACAGGCGCTCTCCACGCTCGTAGCGCTTTGGGATGAAGTAGGTGCCAAGCGGTTCCAGAACGTCGTCGGGGATATCGTAGAAAGGGGTCAATTCGCGAAGGGCCTGAAGTTTTTCCATATCTCGAATCCTCGCAGAGAAAGGGATCAGTCGAGGTGTTTTGAATGCAATAATTGCGCCAGATTAGGTATTGTTGTTTGGTTTAGGCAGGTGACGTCCACTCTTTGCGTCATAAACCAGCAGCCAACCATAGCCCGACCTGTAGCCCCAGGCCACGCGCAGTTCAGCGTGCCTGGGGATTGTAAGTATGGCCAAGATCTTGACTTTGGGACCGGGTTTCGGTCTTCTTATAAGCTGCGACCGGTTCAACCGTCTCACCTACTTCCCTGGAGAAAACTCGATGATTACCCCCCCGCAGTCACTTCGAAACTCGAAACCGACTGTGCGAATTGCAATGTTCTGTTTCGTTCTGGGGCTGCTTGTGGGGTGTCTCAGCGATCCGGCACAGGTGGATCCCCCCGATTTCGACGAAGATGTGGGGCCCGATGATGCTGGAGACGGGGACGTCTGTGAACCTATTACATGTGACGAGATTACACTCGAAGAGGACTGCGGGGCGTTTCCCGACGATTGTGGAGGGATGCTGATATGCGGTTGCGAAGAGCACGAAATTTGCAACGTAGAGTCGGAAGAGTGTTTTTGCACTGCTGAATCGAAGAGCCAACTATGTGAAGCGAACGAGGGCAAATGTGGATCATTCACCGTCGTGGATAGCTGCGGTGACGAACGAGAGATTGATTGTGATCCCTGCGCGTCATACGAAGATTGTTGGGAGGGCAATGGCGGTACCACCGGGTCGGAAGATCCAATCGTGGAAGATAATACCTGCTATTGTGAGCCAGAGACCTGCGAGGGTCTAAATGCAGAGTGCGGGCAGTTTGATGATGGTTGTGATGGCACCGTGGATTGCGATTCAGGGGGATCGGCTGGAGTGACGTGTGAGGGGGAAATGACCAAGGCATGTCAGCAAACGAGCGACGGGGGGGGTTGGAAGTGGACGTGTGTGCGAGAAGAAGAGGAGTGTACGCCGAAACCCGATTGTAACGGTGTCGATTGTGGAACCGTCGATGACGGCTGCGGAGGGCGCCACGAATGTCCTGGCGAGTGCGGGGGCGATCAAATATGTGAAGCCAATAGTTGTGTCTGTGATGTGGACGCGATTTGTGATGGCGTGGAGTGCGGCACGCGTGGCGCAGGGGATTGTGTGGTAGAGTGCGGCGAATGCCGGCAGGGGTGCAATTGTGAAAATGGAGAGTGTTCGCCGGAGGTCTCTTTTGGTGGGTTTGTTTGCGCAATTACCGGCGGATGAAGTGACGTACCTCGTAGCTGTTCAATTCGCTTTGTCGCGGGGCGAAAGGCGGCAGTGGTCGATAGCAAAAAAACGCGGTATTGCGCCTTCCCGGCCAATAGCAATAAGTCTCGGGCCGTGGGCTAGCTCTTGCATTTTCGATGCATGTTGCGAATCTCCTCCAGCCGTTGCCGCTTCTTCCGGCGGGCCTGGGCGGACTGGCGCTCGATCTGGCGGCCGATGTAGATGCCAATGGCGATCGTCAGGGGGATGTAGATTAGGTGCGCAAGCGTCATAGCGAAATCAGGGGAAAAAGCGTCGGGGGTCAAAGGGGCGATAGGCTCTCTGAGCGGCCCGGGGGCTGTCCAGATGGCGAGCCATGATTCGTCCCGATAGCGGTGCAAGAAGGATGCCGTGACGGCCGTGGCCGGTGGCCAGATGGAGGCCGTCGAGACGGGAGGCTCCGAGCATGGGGCGTCCGTCGAGGCTGATGGGGCGAAAGCCACATTGAAGGTCCGTGACGGCGCAGTCGTCGATGGCGGGGAGGATCTGCCATGCCTCGTCGAGCAGGGTGCGTACCGCACCGGCGGTGACCTCGTCGTCGAATCCCTTCTCTTCCATGGTGGATCCGATGGCAATACGTCCCTCGGCGCGGGGGACCAGGTAGACGTCGGGACTTCGCACCACGTGGTTCAACTCGAGACCTCGTCGACTTTCTAAGGTGACGATCTGTCCGCGCACGGGACGCATTACGGGGCGTTCAAATTCCGGGATTCCCTCGATGGTGCTCGTCCAGGCCCCGGCGCAGACGACGGTGCGGTGGGCGAAAAATCTGCGCCCGTCTTGGAGTTGAACCCCCCGTGCGCGACCTTTGCCGGTGAGGATCGAGGCCACGGGGGCGTCGGCACAGATGGTAACCCCCCGTGCTCTGCAGGCGGCGGCGAGGGCCTCCGTTAAGAGGTCGGTGTCCACGAAGTGATCGGAGGAACAGAGGACGGCCCGTTGACCGCTGCGGATCTGAGGGACCAAATCGCGGACCTCTTCCGTGTCGATCCATCGAGCGGGGAGGTCTTGCTTTCGCTGGTAGTCGAAGACGCGTTGCAAGGCCTCGATGTCGTCGCGGTCGCGAGCCACGACAACGGTGGGCTCTGTGCGATAGCGTGGATCGATCTGGGAGTCCTCTTTGAGTTGAGCGACGAAGTCCGGGTACATGCGCAGGCTCTTTCGCTCCAACTCCAACAGGTCCCGTTCTCCGAATTCGGCTTCAGCGGTCAGCCCCAGCATTCCTCCGGCGACGCGGGTGGCTCCGAAGCCCGGTTCTGCCCGATCGAGGACAAAGACGTCGTGACCCTGGCGAGCCAACTCCCAGGCCACAGTGAGGCCGATGACTCCGGCGCCGACGATCAAGATGTGATTGGTGAGGTGGACGTCACTCATCGGGAACTCCACAGAGGGGGAGAGCGGTGGTCGATGCGTTGTTGGCGACAATGGTGCGGCGGGCTGCCAGATCTGCGCGCCGGGGGTAATCGATGCGATAATGGGCACCGCGACTCTCGTTTCGCTGCAGGGCGGCGTGGGCGATGGAGCGCGCGGCCTCAAGGGGGAGACGACGCGGGTCGAAGCGATAGAGATCGGCTTTCAGGGCGTCCAGTCGGCGCAGGGCCCGGCGCAGGCCCGTTTCTGAACGCTCGATGCCGACATGGCGCCACATCAATTTCGCCAGCGATGCTGGTGAGACCGATAGCCGCCCGTAGTGGGAGATCCCCTGGTGCCAGGAGTCACAGAGGTCTGCCATTCGCCGAAGGTTGAGCTCCTGTGGGGTGCGGATTCTGACGGCGATATCTCGTCCGGCGCGGGCGCCGAAGACCAGCGCCTCCAGGAGCGAATTGCTGGCGAGGCGGTTTGCACCATGGACTCCCGTGGAGGCGACCTCGCCAATGGCCCACAGGCCCCGAAGAGTGGTGCGTCCCCAGTGATCCGTGGAGACGCCGCCCATATGATAGTGGGCCGCCGGTGTGACGGGGATGGGCTGGGAGGTCGGGTCGAATCCGGCCCGCCGGCACGCGGCATACGCCGCAGGAAAGCGATGTGCGAAGCCGTCGACACAGGTGGTGTCCAGAAAGACCTGGACACCTTCTTCGAGGCGGCGCCACAACCGTCGTGCGACCACGTCGCGTCCAGCCAGGTCTGCATCGGGGTGGTCGGCCATCAGGAGACGGCCCGATTCGTCGACGAGACGAGCGCCTTCGCCGCGGATGGCCTCACTCAGAAGTGGTTGGGGGAATTCATTGACGGCAAGCGCCGTGGGATGAAATTGAACAAACTCCAGATCCGCAAGGGTGGCTCCGGCGCGGGCGGCCATGGCGAGGCCTTCGCCTCGGGCCGACGCGGGGTTTGTGGTCCGCGAAAATAGGGCGCCAATGCCGCCCGTGGCGAGGACGGTGGCCGGGGCGGCCAGCACTCGGACCGACCCGTCGTCGGCCAAGAAGACGGCGCCGCAGACGCGGTCGTCGTCGACGATGAGTTCGAGGGCGCGGCCATCGACGAAGGTGATATTCGGGTGCCTCTCCAACTCCTGACGCACAGCGGTGGTTACGTGTCGTCCCGTCTCGTCACCGGCGACGTGGACGATGCGGTCTCGGCTGTGGAGGGCTTCGCGTCCAAGGTGGAGCAATCCGTCGTCGTCGCGATCAAAGCCCACGGAGAGCTCGATGAGGTCGATGAGCCGGTCCACACCCTCGTTGGCCAGGATCTGCACGGCCCTGTGTTCGGCCAATCCGTCGGCGGCCACCAGGGTGTCGGCCACGTGGTACTCCGGGGCGTCTTCTTCACCGATGGCGGCGGCGATGCCTCCTCTGGCGAGGTAGCTGGAGCCGTCGTCCGGTGCCGGGCGCAGGATGGTCACGCTGCGGTGTCGGATGTGGCGGGCGCAGGTCAGGCCGGCCAGTCCGGCTCCGATGATGAGTACGTCGGTGTGGAGCATATTGAAGGGGGGGTTGGGGGATTTAGGGGGAGGAGAGTTCGAGCATTCGTTGGACGCTGAGGCGCGCGCCTTCGGCGACGTCCGGTGCGATGGTGATCTCACCGCTGAGATCGCGCAGGCTGTCGCGGATGCCCTCCAGGGTGATGCGGCGCATATAGGGGCAGAGAGCACAGGGTTGAATGAACTCCACCTCAGGAAAGCGTGACGAGACGTTGTCGCTCATGGTGCACTCCGTAATCATGGCGACTTTTTCGGGCCGGTGTTCCTCGACCCAATCTACGAGTTGAGAGGTGGAGCCCAGGGCGTCGGCGGCCTGCTGGACGTCTTGCGTACATTCCGGATGGGCGATGACCTTGATGTCGGGATGGGTCTTGCGGATGGCTTCGATGTCGGAGGTGCGAAATTCCTCGTGGACCACGCAGCCTCCCTGCCAGGTCAGGACCTCTTTGGAGCTATGGCGGTCGACGTAGCCGGCCAGGTGTTGGTCGGGGATGAGCAGAACCCGGTCGGAGTCCAGCGACTCCACGATTTGCAGGGCATTGGAGGAGGTGCAGCACACGTCGCACTGAGCTTTTACGGCGGCGGAGGTGTTTACGTAGGTCACGATGGGGACGCCGGGATGTTGCCGGCGTAGATATTGCACGTCTTCGACGGTGATGGAGTCGGCCAGTGAGCAGCCGGCGTCGGTGGCCGGCAAGAGCACTGTGGCGTCGGGATTGATGAGCTTTGCCGTCTCGGCCATGAAGTGCACACCGCACATGACGATGATCCCGGCGTCCGTTTCGGCGGCCTGCCGCGCAAGCCCGAGAGAGGATCCGTGAAGGTCGGCTACGCCGTGAAAGATCAGCGGGTGCTGATAGTTATGAGCCAAAATGAGAGCGCCTCGTTCCTCTTTGAGGGCGCGAATCTCGTCGATCAGGGGCTTTGCCAGTGACCACTCCGGCTCGGTGACGATGTGCTTGACCTTTTCGAAGAGCGATTCGTCGGTGATGAGATCCATTCAATCCTCTTTGGATAACCATTCAGTCTCATTTTTCCCGTCGGGACGGGGCCTGGCGACGGGTCATGCACCACCTTAGTTGAGGCGCCTTTCGGGGCGTATGACCTCGATCATGCGCGACGGGAAGGCGGGACGTACTGATTGAAGAGGAAAGATAACGAAACCATGTGGATGGAGGACCATCACGATGAGCAGACGAAAAGAAGAACGAAGGTGTCGGGAAGTAAGTCGAATGTGGGCACTTGTGGGAGTTCTGGTGCTGGCGATGGGAGCCTGGGGCTGTGGGGAGGACGCCGATGACGAGCAGGAGCGAGTGGCCTCCGGCGCATTCGAAGGAGAGCATGGGCTTCTGGTAGAGGCCACGCTGTCTCCGGATCCGCCGCAGGTGGGGGAAGTGGAGATGGAGATGGAGTTGAGCGTCGACGGATCCGTCCTCGAGGGAGCGGAGGTAGAGGTCGAGCCATGGATGCCGGCACACGACCACGGAAGCAATACGGTGGCCACGGTTCATGAGCATCACGCCGGACACTACGTGGTCGAAGACCTTACGTTTTCGATGGCCGGACATTGGGAGCTCCGTGTCTTCGTCGAGTGGGACGACGGTTCCGATGAAGCGGTGTGGGACTTCGAGGTCGAGGAATGAGCAGATCTTGGCAAATCGCATTGATGGCGGGGGTGGTCCTGGCCACGTTGGGGTGGTCGACACCGGCCATGGCCCAGGCATGTTGTGCGGCATCGCAGACGGGAGGGCCGGTACGTCTGAGTCCGGGACAGGTTGCTGCACTTGGAGTCAACGCCGACGGCCGGTTGTATACGGGACGTTTCGATGGGACGACATACCGATCGCAGCAGCGCAATAATCTGGAGTGGCGCCAGACCCTGGCGGGAGCACGTCAATTCGGCGATTCCTGGCAGGTAGGAGCGACGGTTCCCTTCGTCCAGAGTCGAAGAGCCGGCGGTGAGATAAGCGAATGGGGCGGGGGAGTGGGCGATGTGGGTGTGCAGGCACGTTATGAATTGATGGCGACGGGAATGTCGATGTCCTGGCCCGGGATTGCGCTCGTGGGCTCGGTGGTGGCTCCGACGGGGCGGTCGCCTGCGGATTCCATGCAACGTGGACAGACCCTTCTTCAGAGCGACGTCACCGGTTCCGGGTGGTGGCGAGTCGGTCTGGGAGGGCAGGTGGAATGGCTAAAGGGCAGGTGGTTTATCGCAGCCGAATTGGGGGCAAGTCAGGCCGTATTGGAGGGGCAGGCGGAGCGAACCCGTCAGGTTACGCCATTGCCGGCGCTGGCGGGGCGATTGTCTGCGGGCCGACCAGTAGGAGCTTCGTGGCTGTGGGACGGCGCGCTCTACCTGGCCGGGAGCCTGACGGTGGATCAGGACCTGGGAGACCGCATCGACGGCTCCTGGCGAAGTGATACTGCGGAGCGACGCGTGGCACTTCAACTGCAGGCCGGCGGCTACGTCAGTCAGCACTGGTACCTGATGGTCCGTGGGGAGTACGTCCCGCCCATCGACGGCTTCGGTCAGAATCGATACGCCGGCCCGGCAGCCGGTCTTACGTTGAGGAGGGTCTTTTATGCGAATTGATTCCAGAACGGCACTATTGGCAATGGTGGTGGGTGCATTTTTTGCACTCGCCGGCTGTGCTTCCACGTCGTCTGTTCCATCGGAAGGGGCGAAAAACTTGTACCTCCTCTACGGCAACGGGGCAGAAGAAATCGAGACCATCCTTCCTGAGGCGGGAGAGCTACGGGTCTACTGGTTCTGGTCGTCCCAGAGTCAGTGCTCGCGCCGTGCGGAGCCCGGAATTGGACAATTGATGGAGGCACATCCCGACGTGGAGGTCCTCCTGGTGCACTCCAATGCCGATGAGTCATCGACGATGGGACGAGAGGTGGCCGAAAAGCGAGAGTTGCCGGCACCGCTGTACCGCGACGAGGGGGCTCGACTGGCTGTGGAGTTCGACGCCCGAATGAC
>SLPW01000046.1 GCA_007131755.1 Myxococcales bacterium
CCGCCGCCAAAGAGCTGGACCCAGACGCCATCGACGAGCGCATGTTCTCGCGCCACCTATATACGGGCGGCCTCCCCGATCCGGAACTCGTAATCCGCACCAGCGGGGAGAATAGAATCAGCAACTTCTTGTTATGGCAGATCGCCTATAGCGAGTTGTACTTCACCGAGACATTGTGGCCCGACTTCGATGAAGCCGAACTCTTGAAAGCCTTCGCCGATTTCAGCCGTCGCCAACGCCGATTCGGAAAGACGGCAGAGCAGGTGACCTCATGACACGCCCCTTCGACATCTTCGAGCCCCATCGACGCGGCGACTCCCCCATCGCCGTGGCCCTGACCATCGCCGGCAGCGACAGCGGCGGCGGGGCGGGCATTCAGGCCGATCTGAAGACCTTCGCCGCCCTCGGCGTCTTCGGCACCAGCGTCCTCACCCTGGTGACCGCTCAGAATACGCAGGGAGTCCAACATATCTCCATGCTCGACGAGAAGTTGGTGCGGGCCCAATTCGAGTCCGTCGTCACCGATCTTGCTCCCCGGGCGGCCAAGACGGGAGCCCTGGGAAATGCCTCCATGATTCGCACCGTCGCCAAATTGCTGGAGCGGCAGCCGCCGCCCCATCTCGTGGTGGATCCGGTGATGATCTCCAAGCACGGCCACCCTTTGATGGACGAAAGTGCCTTTTCCGTGGTGCGCGACGTCCTGCTTCCCCACGCTACGATCGCCACCCCCAATCGCTTCGAGGCGTCAGCCCTCATCAAAGGCCGCCGGGTGGAGACGGTGGCCCAGATGAAGGAGGCCGCCCGTCGCATCCACGACTTCGGTGCCCGCCAGGTGGTCATCAAGGGCGGCCACTTCGACAAGATCGTTCGCGATATCTTCTACGACGGCACGGGCTTCGTCGAATTCGGCGCCGACAAAGTGCGCACCGACCGGCTCCACGGCTCGGGTTGCACCTACTCCTCAGCCGTCACGGCCCGACTGGCCGTGGGCCAGGACCTGACTGACGCCCTCGGCACGGCCCGCGAGTTCATCTCCGGAGCCATCGAAAACGCTCCCGAATTGGGAGAGGGTGTCGCCCCCGTCAATCCCATGCACCGCCACTGGAGGTGAGCCGGTGAAGTGCACCCTGGCAGACGTGGCGAAGTGGACCGGCGGGCGCATCGAGCGCGGTGATCCCCTGGCCGACGTCGCCGACGTCACCGTGGACTCCCGCGCGCTGATCTCACCGAATACGCTCTTCGTAGCTCTGCAGGGCCCGCGATTTGATGGCCACCACTTCGTCGACCAGGCCTTCGAGAAGGGGGCAACTGCAGCCCTCATACACCGCGGAACTGGCTCGGAATACGCTGGCGAGGGGGCCCTCGTCATCGTCGACGACACCCTGGAGGCGCTGCAAAAATTGGCCGCCTCCTGGCGCGCCCGCTTCTCCATCCCCTTCGTGGGCATTACGGGCTCCAACGGCAAGACCATCGTCAAGGATATGCTGGCCTCCATCGTCGGACGCCACCACACGGTGTTCCGAAGCCCCGGAAGCTACAACTCACAGGTGGGTGTGCCGCTTTCGCTTCTGGGACTGAGCGACGAACACCAGGTGGCCATCATCGAGGCCGGCATCAGCCAGACTGGCGAGATGGAGTCATTGGAGCGCATGATCCGCCCCACGGTGGGGATCGTCACCAATATCGGACTCGCCCACGCCGCCGGACTCAACGACGAGGAGACGACGGCCTTCGAAAAAAAGAAGCTCTTTCGCCGCACCGAGGGACCCGTCGTCGTCCCCGCCGACGAGCCCCTGCTCGCCAGAGACTGCTTTGACGCACAGCGCCTGCCCGTGGCCTTCGGCGACGATGAATCCAGTGAGGCCGAGGTCTTTGTCGAGGAGCTCCATTCTCGAGAGGGCGGCCATGATTTTCGACTCCGCTGGAGCTCGGAGCGCACGGTAGATGTGCGCCTCAACGTGCCCGGTCGCCACAACGTGACCAACGCGGCCATGGCCGCCGCCATGGCCGCCCACCTGGGGTGTACCGACGAGGCCATCGCCCAGGGCCTGGCCGCCTATTCCCTGCGTCAGATGCGCCTGGAGATGCACACCACCGGCGCCGATATCACCCTCATCAACGACGCCTACAACGCCGATCCCACCAGCGTTCGCTCCGCTCTGGCCACGCTGGACAACTACGCCGGCGACCAGCGTCGCATCGCCATTCTGGGCGATATGCTGGATCTGGGGGGCCGCTCCGAGCGCGCCCACCGCGACGTCGGTCGCCACCTCGCGCGCCTGGGCGTCGACCGTCTGTTCTGCATCGGAGAGCTGGCTCGCCATATCGGCGACGGCGCCGCCGAAGCCGGGATGGACCCCGAAGCCATCGACACCGTCGACGACTTCGATGCCTTGAATCGACGCCTCGACAGGGAGCTTCAAGCCGGCGACGTGGTCCTCTTCAAGGCCAGCCGCGCCGTGGGCCTGGACCGCGCCGCCCGCCGCCTCATCGAGAGCGTCGCCCCCACCCGGCTATATATCGACCTGAACGCCATCGCAGACAATTTCCACTCTCTTCGCCGCCACCTGGGCGACGACGTCGACGTCATGGCCGTCGTCAAGAGCTTCGGCTACGGCAACGACGCCACCCGCATCTCCCAGACCCTGGTCCAGCAGGGCGTGGACGCCCTGGCGGTGGCCTTTCCCGACGAGGCGATCCCCCTTCGCCGCCGCGGTCTGACCGTCCCCATCCTCGTCACCAACGCCCGGGCTGCCGAGGCCGATAAATTGGTCAAATACGACCTGGAGGCCCTGGTCTATACCGCTTCTGTGGCCCGCGCTCTCGCACACCACGCCCGTAAGCGGAACCGACAGGTGGGAATTCACCTCGCCATCGACACGGGCATGCGCCGCGCCGGCCTTCGCCCCGAGCAGGCCGTCGACTTCGCCGTCGAACTCACCGACACCTTCCCCAACCTGCACATCACGGGCCTGATGACCCACTTCGCCGTGGCCGATATGCCGGCCCACGACGACTTCACGCGCCGACAGATCGCAAGACTCGAGGATGTCGCCCGGGCCTTGGCCGAGGAAGGAATCGAGCCCCGCTGCATCCACGCCGCCAACACCGCCGCCGCCTGGCGCTTTCCCGAGGCACATTTCGATATGGTCCGAGTCGGGCTCGGGCTCTACGGCCTCCATCCCTCGCCGGCCGTCGGCGAAGAAGCGGGCGAACCGGTGCGCCCGGCGCTTCGGTTTACCACCCGGGTCCTCCACATTCACGACGTCGATAAAGGCGAATCCGTCGGCTACGGCCGCACCTGGCGCGCTCCTCGCTGTCGACGCCTGGCCACCCTGGCCGCCGGCTACAACGACGGCTTTCCCTACTTTTTGTCCAACCGGGGCCAGGTCCTCATCAACGGCCGGCGATGCCCCGTGGTGGGCT
Organism: Myxococcales bacterium; assembly: GCA_007131755.1. Classification (GTDB taxonomy): domain Bacteria; phylum Myxococcota_A; class Bradymonadia; order Bradymonadales; family Bradymonadaceae; genus SLJM01. Next base: position 3,427 of record SLPW01000046.1, read on the forward strand.
CGGTATGCATGGACGTCACCGTCGTCGATATCACGGATGCCGGCGACGTCTGCGTAGGCGACGAGGCCGTCCTCTTCGGCCAACAGGGCGACTCCTCCATCCACGTCGACGAATGGGCCCGCACGGGTAATACCATCAACTACGAATTATTGTGCAATATCTCGCCACGGGTGCGGCGAATTTTCTTGAAGTGACGACGCCCCCGCGCTCAAAGACGGTAACTCATGCGACGATCCAGCAGTATAAGCAAGAGGAGAAGGGGGGGATAGGGAGATAAAACCGAATGGGCCCTATTCCTCCGATGGCACTCAAATGACGTGGAGAACGCGAATGCTACATGCGGATATCAAAAGACCCGGTCATCTCCTCCCAATCCTCGCGCTCTGGCTTCTTCTCGCGATGATCGTGGCAAC
>SLPW01000570.1 GCA_007131755.1 Myxococcales bacterium
ACACCCGTTTTCGACCATTTCTACTCTTTCCTTGCTACGCACCCGGGCAGATCGCTACAATTGCCGCCAATCGACGGCGTATCCTCCAAATTGTCCTTTGATGTTTCCCCTGGCCCGGTGATTGACGATGTTGAATCCCCCTGCACGATCGTCGCAAAGAGTCGTACTCACAGCCTTTGCCCTGGCCCTCCTCTTCTTGGGGTCCAGCTCCTGTACCGACGAAGTTGTCGAAGGCGGAGAGAACGCCCGCCAGACCGACTGCCCTCCCGGTGAAACCTGGAATCCCGTTCTGGAGCAATGTGTCACGGACAGCACCAACGGCGGATCTGCGGACGCCGGCACCGATGATACCGGAACGGGCACGGAAGACACCGGCGGCGGTGGCGGACCCACCGACACCGGCGGAGGAACAGATCCGGAAGACACCGGTGGCGGTGGTGGACCCACCGATACCGGCGGCGGCGGTGGACCCGAGCCCGAGCCCTGCGAGGGGTTGCAATGCGAAACCGCCGATTGCCCGGCCGGCGAAGAGACCACCATCTCCGGTGTGGTCACCATCCCCTCCGGGGAACTCCCCCTTCCGGACATCATGGTCTACGTGCCGAACTCCGAGCTCGAACCTCCGCCGGAGGGCGCATTTTGCCAGCCCTGTGACGACGAATTGAGCGCCGACGTCGCCATGGGCGATCGCACCGACATCGACGGCACCTTCCTCATCGAGCCCGCACCGGTCGGCGAGGAGATCCCGCTGGTGGTGGAGACCGGCAAATGGCGCCGTGAGCACACCATCGAGGTCCTCCCCTGCCAGGACAACCCCATCGATCCCGACCTGACCCGACTTCCCCGCAATCGCAGCGAGGGCAGCATGCCCCGCATGGCCGTCACCACCGGACAATGTGACGCCCTGGAATGCCTGATGCGCAAGATCGGGATCGACGACTCCGAGATCACCACTGACACCGGCGATGGCATCGTCCACCTCTACGTCGGCGACGACGCGCCGCCAGACGACGACGGAAATGAGATCGGAGGTGGATCGGACCGCTTCGACGGCGGTGACGACTTCACCGACGCCACCGAGTTGTGGACCGACGCCGCCAAGATGCTCGACTACGACATCATGCTCAGCTCCTGTGAGTGTACCGTCAACAGCCGCCCCGGCGACGCCTACCCGGCCTTTCAGCAATTCGTCGACGCCGGCGGACGGGCCTTCTTATCCCACTTCCACTACGACTGGCTCAATCACACCAGCGACTTCGACTCCCTGGGAACTTTCGGGGGATTCGGATTTCCACCCAATCTCTTCGGTGCCGCCACCGGCGAGATCAATTATAGCTTTCCCAAAGGCGAGATGCTCGCCGACTGGATGTTTGGCCTCGGCGTCACCCCCTACGGCATCTTCGATATCTACGAAGTCCGTGGCAGCATCGGCAGCATCAACGACTCTCTGGTCCAGGACTGGGTCACCGTGGACGGTTCGGGAGGGATGTTCGGCGGTGGAGACAGCATTCAGTATATCAGCTTCAACACCCCCGTCGGGGTCGACGAAGAAGATCAGTGCGGACGAGTCGTCTTCAGCGATATCCACGTATCGGGCCGGTCGATGACCTCCGACTTCGATCGCTCCACCCCGGATCATCCCTTTCCCACCGGGTGCGTCACCAACGACCTGTCGGAACAGGAAAAGGCCCTGATCTTCATGCTTTTTGATCTGTCTTCCTGTATTATCCCCGACCACAAAGGTAAGGGTAATTTCTAACGTATTCTCTTCCCAAATCTGGTGATTCCCATGTCTTTCCACCGATCGAAACGCCTCTTCCCATTCGTCATCGCCATCTTCCTGGCACTCGCTGCTTGCAGCGAAGACGAAGTCACGGGGAATGGTAATGACCGCCCCTCCGACTGCCCCGCCGGCGAGAAATGGAATCCCGTCAATGAAGAGTGCGAGCCCGATGGCAACGGCGGCGACGAAGATGCCGGTCACGACGACGACGGCGGCGACGACACCGATGGCGGTGACAACGGCGGCGATGACGTCGATCCCTGCGACGGCTTGAGTTGCGAATTCGTCGACTGCCCCGACGGCCAGGAAACCACGATCTCCGGTGTGGTCACCATCCCCTCCGGCGAATTGCCCCTTCCCGACGTGGACGTCTATATCCCGGGCGATCAATTGGTGCCCATCACCGAGGGGGCCAGTTGTGAGCCCTGCGACGAAGAGTTGAGCGCTCCCATCGCCCGAGGCGCCAAGACCGAGATCGACGGCTCCTTCGTCATCGAAGACGCTCCGGCCGGTGCAGAAGTTCCGTTGGTCATCGAGGTGGGTAAGTGGCGGCGCCAACACGTCATCGAGATTCAAGAATGCCAGGACAACCCCCTTGATTCGGATCTAACTCGCCTTCCACGCAACCAGGACGAGGGCAACATCCCCCGCATGGCCATCACCACCGGGGAATGGGACGCCCTGGAATGTCTGCCAAAGCGCATCGGTCTCGACCGCTCCGAGTTCACTCCGGAGTCCGAAGACGGATCGGTTCACCTCTTCGCCGCCCGCGGTGGCACCAACCGCTACGACTCGTCGATGAATAACGGGGCCTCCTTTAGCTCCGCCTTGCAATGGTGGGACAGCCTCGACAATCTGCTCAATTACGACATCGTCCTTCACTCCTGTGAGGGCTCAGCGAATCTGAACGACAAATCCCAGCAAGCCCGTGACGCACTATATGACTTCACCCTCGCCGGGGGCCGGGTCTTCTTGTCGCACTGGCATCAAGTATGGCTGGAGCATGGACCCACGCCCTTTACCGAGGTCGCCGACTGGAACGATGATCTGGAAATGATCGCCCTTGGCGAGCCCGAAATCGGCACCATCGACACTTCCTTCGACAAAGGAGCAATGCTCGCAGAGTGGATGTTTGAGACGGGAACCACACCTGCCGGAGAATTCCCCATCTACGAGGCCCGCGCTACTATCGACTCCATTAATCCTGCCCATGCTCAGCGCTGGGTCTGGCTCGACGAGCCCGAGGGTTTCGAGTGGCCCCCCTTCATGCCCGTCCCCCCCGAAATGGAAGATCTCTTGGCCGATCCGCCGGAGTATCTGGATCAATATTTCAGCTTCAACACTCCCCTCGACGCCCTTGAGACCGAGCAGTGCGGTCGCGTCGTCTTCAGCGATATTCATGTCGCTGCCGGAAATACATCGAGCCCCGACCATCCCTTTCCCCAGGGCTGTACCGGCGGTGCATTGACGGACCAGGAAAAAGCGCTCGTCTTCATGCTCTTCGATCTGTCGCGGTGCATCGTCCCCGACGGTAAGAAGTCTGATTTCTGAGGGCATCTCCCCCTCGAACCTCAGCGGTGATGCCCATGCCTTTGCCTCGAATCGTCGTATCGACCACTTTTACGGTCGTCTTGGTCGCCCTCGTAACCGTTGGCCTTGTGGCCTGCAGCGACGACGTCGTCGGCAATAATGACGGCACACGTCACACGGCCAACCAGGGCGGTGACGACTGTCCGTCCGGTCAACAGTGGAACCCCGTCGCCGAAGCCTGCGTCCCATCTGGAGGCACACAGGAGGACAGCGGACTCGGAGCCGACGACGCTGGAGGCACGACGGAAGATACCGGTGGCGGTCCTGGAGGTGGTGGTCCCTGTGAGAACCTCGAATGCCAGCAGGTGGACTGCCCGGGAACCCAGACCACGAGTATTACCGGCGTCGTCCACATCCCCTCCGGTGAATTGCCCCTTCCCGACGTCACCGTCTACGTTCCAAATACTCCCGTAGAGCCCATCATCGACGGCGCCACCTGCGTGCCCTGTGGAGATGAACTCAGCGCCGTACCGCTCGTCCTGGACGAGACCAACGTCCACGGTCACTTCCAGATCAATGACGCCCCCGTCGGCGAAGATATCCCCCTGGTGGTCGAAGTCGGAAAATGGCGCCGGCAGATCACCGTCGATATTCAGGAATGCCAGCAAAACGCCATCGACCCCGAATTGACCCGCCTGCCCCGAAATCAGGAAGAAGGAGATCTTCCGAAGATGGCCGTCACCACCGGCGGATGGGACGCGCTGGAATGTCTCATCAAGAAAATCGGTGTGGATCGATCCGAATTCACCACCGAGGACGGCGACGGCAGGGTTCACCTCTTCGCCGGACACGGCGGCTCGAACCGCTTCTCGGACAGCTTAAATAACGGCGCTTCCTTTACTACCGCCTGGGATTGGTGGGACGAGCTGGACAATCTGCTGGAGTACGACATCGTCCTCCACTCCTGCGAGGGTTCGGCAAACGCCGACGATAAATCCGACGACGCCCGCAACGCCCTGTACAACTTCACCCTCGCCGGAGGCCGCGTCTTCCTATCCCACTGGCATAATATCTGGCTCCAAGGTGGCCCTCAGCCCTTTCGCTCCGTGGCCAACTGGGACAGCGGCGCCGGTTCCCTAAGCGATCCCGCAACGGGCTTTATCGACTCCAGCTTCGACAAGGGTCAACTTCTCCACCAGTGGATGTCCCTCTACAGCAGCGCCCCGGCCGGTCAATTTCCCATCCGCGAGCCCCGGGCCACCGTGGGCTCCATCAACGCCGATCGCGCCCAGCAATGGGTGTGGGCCCAGCCCGACCCCATCCCCTTCTTTCCCACTCCCGACGAGGTCGTCCAATACTTCAGCTTCAACACCCCGCTGGAAGCTGAGCCCGAAAACCAGTGCGGCCGCGTCGTCTTCAGCGACATCCACGTCTCGCCGGACGAAAGTTCAGCGCCCGAAAACCCCTTCCCCGACGAAAGTTGCACCGCCGTGGGCTTGAGCCCTCAGGAAAAGGCCCTTGTCTTCATGCTCTTCGACCTGTCGCGGTGCATCGTCCCCGACGGCAAGAAGTAGATGCCCGGAGCGCTCGGCAGCTACGCACGGTCTCGAAATTCCCCATGTCCCGCCCTGCGCGCGCAGTGAGCTCCACAGTAAATCTCGCCGCCGACCTCCATGCCGTGTCCCATCACCCGCGTGCCACAGGAGGCACATCTGGGCGCCAGAGCCATCACGGCGCACTCGAAACAATCGAAGACATGGTGCTCACCCAGGTAGTCGATCTCCAGGGGCTTGTCGTAGTCGTTTCCGCATACTTCGCATCGCACGGTGACCTCTCTTTGTCGTAGTGTCGCCAGTGGTCGTGCCGATCCAAGAAGATCTACGCATCGGCTGCGCACTCAACAAAGCACCTGTGTTTTTTCCCCCTCATCGCTTCTTCTTGCTGCTCTCGTCGTCTGCGAAGGCCTGGAGCACGCTCTTTTCTTCGGCGTCGAACCCGAAGCGTCGATCACTGTCATCGAAACCATAAGAGCCGGTGCTTCCCCAACGCTTGCCCGAATCCCAATCGGTGCTGGAGAGGGCCGCCCGCTCTCCGCGCCCGAATCCGAAGGGCTCTCGTTCTTTCGCCTCACTGTCCCCGGATCGCCGGGAACCAATTTCATCGAATCTGCGCGTCGCTCCGAAGCGGCCGATATCTCCGAAATTTCCGATCCCCTCCATGGTCGGGCCGTCGTTGAAGTCCAACGTGGACTTGAACGACTCCGTGGTCGGCTCGAAGCTCGGCGGCTCCTCGGCAGGCATCGGCGCAGAAACCTCGCCACCATCTTCTACAACCGCCCCCCGCCTTGTGGGATCTCCCCCCTCCGTGGTGGCCACCGGCGGCACCTGAGGAGGGCCCCCCGGCTGATCGGTCTTCCCGCCGCCGTCGGACCCGCCCCTTTGTCCCTGCCCCATTTGCTCCAGGATCGCAGCTTCCGTCGCCGCCGCCATCTCGTCGAGCATACTCTCTTCGATCTGGACACTCCCACCGGTATCGTCCTGCTGCGGCCCGGACTGTGGCTCCATTCGCTGGGTCGTCGCCTGCTGAGCCCTCTTTCGTTCTCTCGGAGACCGGCCACTTACGAAGTCGCCACCATATTCGTTCTGCGGATCTTCGGGCAAGACGACGTCAATGGGCTTTCTCTCGAATTCATTGAAGGTCAGCGCACGAGTCGCTTGCGTATCTCCCACCATCGACTCCGGCTGCTGGCGCAGGCGCCACACCGCGTCATTGTAGAAATTTCGGGCCATCATGACCTGCTTCTCACAGCGGGTCAGCTCCTCCAACAACTCGTAAAATTTTTCATCCGACTGAAATACGTCGTATTTCTCAACGACCATAAACACCCGCTCCAACGCGTCGGACTGGGCGTTGATCATGGGGCATAACCGGCGGATATTCTGGAAGGTGGCCTGAGAGTACGCCTCCTTTCGCGTCTCGGCGACACTGTCGAGGATGCCCTGATCGCCAGGACTGACACGGGGGCGAACCGATTGTACCAGTCGGGCCAGAAGACGCTCTCGGTGGTGGCATTCCCTTCGCATCAACGCCTCGGCTTCCTTCATTCGATTGCCGAGATCCGTCAAAAACTCTCCGTGCTTCATTCGGCGCAGCGCCCAGATTATCCCGGCCACACCGAGGCCGATGATAAACGTCGGAATCAGCGCTGCTTCCAGCGCCTCGGCGAAATCCATCCCCCCTACCATCATGGTTCCCAGAACGGGCAATAAAACCGACGTCACACCGCCGATCCAGAAGTAGATCGTCGCCTGCCTACCGTATCGGTCCGCAAGATAGCTCTCGTCGACGGTGGAGATGATAAAGGGCTCGTCCTGCCGTCCAGCGTGGACCTCGGGGACGCCTAGATCCTGGCGTGAGCGCGCACTGCCGAAGATATATACGTCGGAGTCGACGGCGATATGCTCCTCGAAGCAGCGGCGGCGCCTGGCGTCCATATGGGCCTGTGGACCCCGACGGAAGAGGGAATGGCCAGAGTTGACGGTCCTGTCCACCACCGTCTCAGCGTGAAATTCGGCACCCGAGGGATCGATACGTACCCGCCCACTGTCGTCGTGAAGATAAAAGGGCCGCGATCGCTCTCCGCTGGCGACCTCCTTCCATCCCCCTTGCCCGGAGTCGGATTGCTGCTCCTCCTCGATGCGGTACTTGTAGTAGACCACCTTCTTGTCGGTCAGAGGAGAATTGAGAGGCTCGTCACTTACGGCCTCCGCCTTCAACTCTACTCTGCCCGGGGACACCCCGCCGCAATCCGTCGTCGGCGTATGTTCCAACAACAACTTGTGCGCCGCCTGTTGATACCCCTTGTACAGACAATAGACGGCCACCGGGATCAGCAGCCAAAACATGCAAAGGCTCACCGAGGAGGATGCGACGACGATGGGAAACGAAGCAATCATGACCACTCCAGTGTCATTGCCGGGCCTTGGACCGAACTGTCACTCACACCTCTTCGGTATCGCATTGAACACCCCGCGATGGCAATAGACCGAAACATCCTATCTCCCTCCACAGCCGTTGCCAGTGTTGGTTATTACGCCTTGAGCAGTCCGTTGTAACCCCGGGCGACGCCACTGCAAAAGCCCGGGGTGACGCGCTCCTATTCTTCGTCCTCTCCCCCGTCGTCGCGGGCGATCTCCATAGGCTCTCGGTGCGATCGCACCAGGTGGCCACGGCGAATTACGAAACGTCCCTTATTGCCCCGGCTCGTCGGCTCGAATTTCGATTTCGTACGCCGGATGATGTACCTCTTGCCGTTATTCGTCTCCACCTCCAGCCCCTCGAGGCGCTCACGGGACAGCGTGAAATCCAACACCCTGTCGCCTTTCTGCAGGCCGATGGCCCGCACCCCCTTCGCCGGATTCTTGTAGTGTGAGACCTCGCGCACTGGAAACATCAATCCTCGCCCTTCCACGCTGGCCAGAGCCACCAACTCCGTTCCGTCGCAGGGCTCGACGTTGATCACTCGATCTCCCTTGGAAAGCCGCATATACATCCGGCCCTTCACCGTCGAGGGCTCGTCAAACCCGTCGATGGAAAACCGCACCGACTGTCCCTGTTCGGTGAGCGCTACGAATTGATAGTCCTCCTCGTCGGGCTCCACCTCGTCCACCAGCGTCGGCTGTTCCGGCTCCAGCGCCATCAGCACGTATTCGTTGTCCACCGCCACCCCCACCACTCTCTCCCCGTCATCGAAGTCGAAATAGGCCTGCACCGGATCGCCGTAGCCCGTCGTCGAGGGCACGTCGTCGACTCGCATCGTGTAGGCCCGGCCCATATTGGTGAAGAAGATCACTGCATCGCGTGTATTCGCCGGCAGCACCCAACCGACCTCGTCGTTGTCGCGCACCCGGATCTTCGACAGATCGCTATAGGACTTCTGGCGCTTGAACCAGCCGTCGCGAGAGACCATCATCCACACCCTCTCGGAGACGATATAATCCTCCTCGGAGTAGTCGAACTCCTCGGCACTTACGTCCACCTCGGTGCGTCTGTGGTCGCGATAGGCCGTCAGGATCGCCTTGAGCTCACCACGGATCACGCCCCACCGTTGCTCTTTGCTGGCCAATAGCTTCTCGATGCGCTCGGCATTTTTTCGCTTCTCCTCCAGCTCTTCGCGGATGGCCTCGATCTCGAGCTTCGCCAGCCGATACAGCTTCGTCTCCAGCACCGCGTCGGCCTGCACCTCATCGAGATCGAACTCGGCCATCAACTTCTCGGCCGCCTCCGCCTTCCCCTGCGAGGCGCGAATGAGCTCGATGGCGCGATCGAGAGCGTCGAAGATGATCTCGAAGCCCTCCAGAATGTGAATTCGCTCCAACAGCTTGCGAAGCTCGTACTCCAGTCGGCGGGTGACCACCTCCATTCTAAAGTCCAGGAAGTGGCACAGCATCTGCTTGAGGTTGAGCCGAGCCGGCTCCGGGACCTGTGGATTCTCCGTGGGCACCAGACACGTCAGATTGACGTGAAATCGATCCTCCAGCGGCGTGTGCTTGAAGAGATAGGCCATCGCCGCCTCCGCATCGGCCCCCCTCTTCAACTCCAGAACGATGCGCACATCGTCAGTGGACTCGTCGCGCACATCCGTAAGCTGGGGCACCTTCTCGTCGATGATATGTGAGGCGATCTTCTCGACCAACGCCGACTTCTGCTGATAATAAGGTACGGAAGTGATGATGATATAGCGCTTTCTTCCTTCCTTTTCGATCTCCCACTGCGAGCGGGTGATCAGCGTTCCCTTTCCCTCCGTATAGATCTGGCGCAGCTCCTCCGGGCTGTTCAATAATTTTCCCCCCGTCGGAAAATCGGGGCCCTCGATGACGTCGCCCACCAGCTCTTCGACGGTGGTCTGCTGGTCCTCGTCGATGAGCTTGATCAACGCCTCCACCACCTCTCCCAGATTGTGGGGAGGGATATTGGTGGCCATGCCCACGGCGATCCCCGTGGCACCGTTGATGAGCAGATTCGGCACCTGCGCCGGCAGCACCACCGGCTCGAAGACCGTCCCGTCGTAATTGGCCCGAAATTCGACCGTATCTTTTCGGATCTCGTCCAGCAGCTCCGACGACAGAGGCGTCAGCCGCGCCTCCGTATATCGCATCGCCGCCGCGCTATCTCCGTCGACGGAGCCGAAATTTCCGTGGCCGTCCACCAGGGGATAGCGCAGCGAAAAATCCTGGGCCATCCTCACCATGGCGTCGTAGATCGATTGATCTCCGTGAGGGTGATATTTTCCCATCACCTCACCGACGATGGCGGCGCTTTTACGGTGCTTTGCGTCGTGTTTGAGCCCCAGATTCTTGTACATGGCGTACAGGATCCGACGCTGCACCGGCTTGAGCCCATCCCGAACGTCCGGCAAGGCCCGACTGGTGATCACGCTCATCGCATAATTGAGGTAGCGCTCCTGCGCCGTCTCGTGCAGCGGTACTTCTTCGATCTTCGCCGCCATGGTACTCCTCGTTTTCGTTTCGCCCTCGAAATCTTTTCGGCGGGGTGTGGTATCATCGGCCCCCGTCGCTTGACAACCTCAGGCCGTATTGCCTGTTGACTCTTCTCCGCTAACGGCCTTTACTCCTTGCCTATTCGCCAATTTGGACTTGTTGCTCCCCGTAGATCGACGGTGTGCCATGAATCAGACCCTCCGCATACTCCTTCGCCCTGCCCTGATGCTCATCCTCTTCTTCTTCGTCGGCGCCTCCGCATGTAGCGGATGCAGCCGCTGTGGCCCCAACGACCAGATCGGTCCAGAGGCCGAGAAATTCCCCGTCGACACCCGGGCCGCCGCCGGCATCCAGAGCCTGGAAGCCCTGCTCTCCGTCCCCGAGCAATTGGTGAGCTCCGACCACCTGTCCTCGGAGCTTCAACAACAGTGGCAGGAAGCCCTGACCGGCGGACGTGAACAGCTCGAGGAAATTTTCGGCATCGACCCCGCCGACCCACAGCAGTGGAAGACGTGGGGAATCGACCCCGGTGGATCCATCTTCTTTGGACTCGTGGAGCGGGTGAGCATCGTCTGTTTTCCCATCGCTGACGAGGATGATTTTGACGCCTTCGTCATCGACCCGCTGGCCACCGAGCTCTTCGAATTCGACGATCCTGAGCGCTCCACCGACGATATCGACGGTCAGCAGGTCCACAGTGTCAACGAGCACCTCGCATGGGGACACGTCGACGACAGGGGATGCCTCGCCGTTGATTTTGACCAGGGTCAGGCCATCGATGCCGTCGCCTCCTTTCTTGGCGGACCTGGCGACGACTCTCTCGCCGATCACCCCGGATTCAAGAAATTTGCCGAAAGCGAACTCCCCGGAAGCCTCATCGCCTTCTACGCCGCCGACGATCTCGGCCTCTTCGACTACCTCTTCGATTCCCCCCCTGCCTCGCCATCCAGTCCCATCGTCGACGTCCGCGACAATCTCCGCCAACTCTTCCTGGCGTATGGGTCCACCGCCACCATCGACGACGACGTCTTTCGCCTGCGCCTGTGGGCTGGCATGGACGATGACGATCGCGACGACGCCCTGCGAGGATCCACGCCTCGGCGTGAGATGGACTGGAGTTCTTTCGCCACCAAAAATACCAGCGCCGCCTTGCGTCTGAGCGGCGATCCCAACTTTCTGTGGGAGCAATTCCAGCAGAAAGTCGATGAGGAATTGATGAGCGGGGTGAAATTTCTCTTTGACGAGATCTCCCTTGCCACCGACGGAAAGATCGACGTCGAAGATGATCTCATCTCCAACCTCTCCGGTCACATCGGCCTCTTCGTCTACGATATCGTCAACCCCGACTCTCTTTTCGGGATCGGCGGCCCCGATCTCCAGAGAGATCTAGAGTTCTTGCTGGCCATCCAATTCGTGGATCGCCATGCCATGATCGATCTCTCCGACGACCTGGCGGACCTCATGGACGCCGAGATTCCCCTTTCTGTACGATTCGAATCGTTGCGCGACTTCGATGACATCGAGGTTCTTGATATCCCCATGGTGGGCTTTCGTCTATACCGTAGCGGCCACCTCTTGGTGCTCGGCAATGACGCCATGTCCGCGTCACGGATCGCCTCCATTCTACAGGGCGATCAACCCCATGACTCCCTCTCGGACACCAAGGCTGTCCTCGGCCCCGCCCTGCAGGAGGACTCCTTCAACGGACTTTATCTGGGCGGCGACGCCTGGGATCTCGTCGAAGTTGGGGCTTACCTTCCGAGGACGTCGGACCAACCCCACGAGGCGCTCTACCACGCTCATATCACCGACACGGGCATCGTCTTCGACGTCGAATTCTTTCCCGCCGGAAGCATCGTCCTCGCCACCAGCGTCGCCGCTCATGAGGCCTTCAAGACCTATATCGACCGATCCAAAGCCGCCGAAGCGCAAGCCATCGTCTCCACGATGGCCTTAGCTGCCCGTGCCTACTACGAACTGGATCAGCAATTCAGCAGCGAAGACGGCCGCGAACCCTGGCATATGGCCGAGACCGGCCACCCCACCCGACGCGTGGGAATGCCCGTTGCCTTTTCCGACAAAGTCTTTCCCGGCGGCCCCTCCATCAAAGTCAAGACCTCCCCACAGATCCCCGAGGGCGGCGAGCGCATCTCCCCCCAACCGGTGCTCGTCGGCGACGTGGACTTCGAAGCGCAGGATGTCTTTCGCAAATTGAATCTATCTCTCGATGAACCCCTGTACTTTCGCTACACCTTCGAGACCGGCCCGGCCACCGGGGACGGCGCCACCGCCACCATCCGCGCCGAGGCCAATTTCGACCCCACCACCTCCGATCATCATACGGTCATTCAAAGACTGGAAGTCACAGACTGGGGCGTCGACGCACAAACCGTTTATACGGAGAACGATCTCCAATAGTCGAAGATGCAGACGGTAAAGTTTCAAAAAGTTTCAACTTTTCGCCCATCGCCGCACTCGACTTCCCGACGTTGAAGGTTGACTTTCCGATCTTTTTTCCGCTTTATTTGGTCCCGTTCCGAAATGACGAGCTACTGACCGCAACCCAAAACGAGTGATCATCATGAATTACCTGATGCGATTCTTATCACCTTCTACCATTGCCATCTTATGCCTCCTCTTCGTCGCCACCCCGGTTCTCGTGGGCTGTGACGATGACGAGGAAGAAGAGGAGTCCGCCGAAGATCAGGCCGATGACGACGACAACGGAGACGAGGCTGACGACAGCGCCGCTGGCGCAGCCGACACCCGCGGTCCCGCCCCGGCGGCGCCGCCTGCGGAACTGGCTGGCAGCTTCGCCGCTGATACGGACCTCATCATCACCGCCTCCAATCTCGGCGACGTCATCACTCTTCCCGAGAGTGTCCTGGAGTCGGACGCTCTGTCCTCCGAACTTCGCGGGCAGTGGGAAGAATTGCTCGGCGAATTCCGCGAGGAGATGAAAGCCGACCTGGGCGTCGATTTTACCGACGCCTCGGCTTTCCAGGAGTGGGGAATCGATACGGACGGCCAACTTCTCGCTGGCATCACCGAGCACGACGACGCCGTATTCTGCGTATCCCTGTCCGACAAGTCCGCCTTTGAAACCTTCGCCGTCGAAGTTCTGGCCGGCGAATTCCTGGGCGTCGAAGATCCGGAGCACGCCGAAGACGAACTCGAAGGCCAGCCCCTTCACTCCGTCGGTGACGATTTGGCCTGGACCTATCGCGACGACTCGGCCTGCGTGGCCTTTCAGGACAGCGGCCCTGCCGGTGGTGAAATCATCGCCGCCTTCATTGAAGGCCCCGACGGTGAGTCCCTCGCCGACTCCGCGGACTACCAGCAATTTCTGGAAACCCGCTCCGGTGGCGACCTGATCAGCTTTTATGTCGGCGGAGATTTCCTGATGGACGAATTTTTCGCCGGCGCCGGTGCCCCGGGAATGGGCATGATGGTCGGCGATATGTTCGGCGGCCAGGCCGTTACCATCTCCCTTCACGATGACGCGATCGGATTTCGCGTCTGGACCGGTCTCGACGCAGAGCGCACCGAAATGGTCGGCGGCATCATCACCCCGGACCACGAATTCGACTGGAGCGGGTTCGCCACAGAAGACACCATCGCTGCCCTTCGTCTATCTCTGAATCCCGGCAATATCTGGGAACAGGTCGAGGCATTCGTCGGACAGGAATTCGAAGCCTTCGCCGGTGAATTCGCCGCTCTCGTCGACGGCGCCAGCGCCGAGGAAGTCTTCATCACCAATCTCAGCGGTCATATCGGTCTCTTCGTCTACGATCTTCCCGAGCCTATGGCCTTTATGGTCAACGAGCCCGAGGATTTGGGCGCTGATATGGAATCCATCCTGGTCATTCCCTTCGTCGACGGAGGCCCCCTGGCGGAAGCCATCGACGGCGTGCGCCCCCTGCTCGAAGCCGATCCAGAGGGTGGAATCGAATTCGGCACCATCGCTGACGACATCAACGTCATCGATGTCGCCGACGTCGAAGCCCGCCTGTATCACTACGACAACGTGCTGGCTATCGCCACCACTGGCATCGACGAAGACGACGCCGTCGCACTTCTCAAGGGAGAGGGCAGTGGCGACTCGCTCAGCGACCTCGGTAAAGCCCTCGAAGAAGACGCCTTCACCGGGCTGTATCTCGGTGGCGAAATCTGGGGCTATATTGGCGATTTCATCGGCATCCCCAGCGCAGACGAGCAATTCGGTGAATTCATCCTGCGCATCGACGCCGACGACAAAGGCGTCAGCTTTGGAACGGACTTCCGTCCCGCCGCCAACGCTCTTTACGGCCTCGTGCAAGCG
>SLPW01000345.1 GCA_007131755.1 Myxococcales bacterium
CCGTAGCCCGGAGCGCCGTCGGCGCCGTCCTGACCATCGCCGTCGAGGACCCAGTTCGTTCCGTCAAACTCGACCGCCGCAGATCCGTGTTCTCCTGCCGGGGCGGGAGACTCATGGGAAAGGCCGGGACGGCCGTGCTGGTCGTCATATGGCTGTGAACCGTCTTCGAAGAGACGGCCACCACATTTGTTGTCGCCGTCGTATAGAGGGTTATCCGTGTCGCCGAAGGGGTCTTCGCATAGTCCGGCCTCGGAATCCGCGCCCTGCTCGTGGAGAGTTTGCCACTGGCCGACGTCGAATTCGTGTTGATCGAGAGGTCGTCCCCCCTCGCCACTGCCGGTATCGCCACAATGAGGATTGACGCCGGCCGAAGCGGCCGGGGGCCTGGTTGCGGCCTGAGTGCCCATCTCGTCGCTGAAGAGGTATTCACAACTGAAATGATAGTGGGAGCCAAATGACTCTCCACTGATTCCATCGGCCCCGTCTCCTTCGCCGTCTGCCGTGCTCTCGCCGGGGCTGCCCGCTTCGCCATTGGTGCCGTGGCCCGCATCGCCGGCGCGCAATTCGACATCGATCAGAACCAAGCCGGGAGCGTTATAAGCCAAAACCGCTGCCGTGCTCGCCCCGTCGTACTCGACGACGTCGTCGGTCTCCACAATGAGGTTCTGGACTCGCGTCGTAGTCGAGATGTCGGTGGCCCGAAGTCCTACCAATAGGCCAGCATCCAACTCCTCGGTTCCGGCCAGAATACGCGGCCGCTGACTGGAGTCGCGTTCCCAACTCGGGGCTCCCGAATATCCTCCGAGTAGGGCGATTCCCTCGTCGATTTCGACAGATTCCTCGAATGTGGTCGTACCACCGAGAATGATGGCGTCGCTCTGGTGGTCGCGGGCGTGCTCCTGTGCAGAGGCGATCGTCGAAAATGGAGCGTCGCAACTTCCATCGGCCGCCGGGTCGTCCACAGAAGGATCGACGTAGACAAAGCGCGTCCCCGCCTCGTTAGGGAGGCAATCAGAGATCGCACTATCGTCATTGAAGATGTCTTCGACGTCATTGTCGAATCCCACATCATTGCCCCCTTCGTCTTCGCTGGAACAGGCGCTAATCAGAAGGGTGATCAGGGCGATTAAACACAGGAAAAGCTTGCGATTCATGAGCAGTTTTACACCAAAGAGTAGGGGGTCGGGATGGGGATGGGGTCGGTTTTGAGAATAATAAGAAAACTACCAACAGCCCGGGTTACACGTAGTAACGGAAACTCGGCACAAACTAAACAAGAAAGTTGGTGCCGACCAAATCGCATTCTCATTGCTGGTGGAATGAACGGCCCCCGCGCGGCTTGACCCTTATCGTTCAACACAATGTTGAGTGGAGCATACGACGACGCCCCTCCGACCGCCGCCTGAACTACGCCGGCGCCCACCTCCCCAATCAAGTTGGAGAGGGGTTTCATGCCGGAGGCGCAGCTCGAAAACCCTTCCCCAGCTTTGACTGGGGAAGTGGCCGCGAGCGTTGTTTGCGAGCGCGCTCTGAGCGAAGCGAAGAAGTACTCTCGGGGTGGTCGATGGGGCAACCGCGTGAACCCACTGAGCATCTACATTCTGAGATGTGTTGAACGATGAGGGCTTGACCCGCGGGGGTCGTTGGGAAAAACGAGACTTTGCGACCACCCTGGGGCAAAAGGCCGGCAAATTTGACATCATATGACGATCAATTATAATGCATTGTTCTCTCAAAATGTGTCTCGGAGAAAAAATAATGGCCTGTAGATGGATCAGTGTATTGATCGCTGTGGTTTGTCTGATTGGAGTAAGTGCTACCGGATGTGGTTCTGACGATCCCGGCGGCGGTGGCATCGACGTCGGCTCCGGAGACGACGTGGGCCCGACGGATGTCGGGCCTGACGCAGATGTCGGGCCCGGTGAAGACACCGGGCCCGGTGAAGACGTCGACGCGGGTTATCAGGACGACACCGATGTAGATCCTCCGGACGACGCCCCGACGGCGTTGGACGACTTTCTGATCTGTGAGGCCAATCACGACTGCCCGATCAATGGCTCCCTGTGTGTCCAGGAGGTCATCTTCAATCGGGTCGACGCCGACGGTACCGAAGAAATCGCCGTCGCCGAGCTCTTCGACGACGTCGACGATGGCGAGGGGATCTGTACCCGAAATTGCGCTGAAGATGCCACGAGATGTGACACCATTTACTGGGCCGACGCCGACGACCAGGCTCACCCGTCGAGTTGTATGGTAGTGGCCACCGGTCTCGAACCCTACGAGGTGATCTCCGACGATCCCTTCGAGGTAGAGGTGGACCTCGGCGAGATGGAGCAGGGGCAGGCATTCGGTGCGATTTGTCTTCCCCCCTTCGCTCAGGCCGAGGGGCGCTCCGAGACCTTCTGCGCGGGCTGCAGCGCCGAAGAGGACTGTGTCGACGAAACGGTATGCTATAACGCGCTGAACGAAGACCTTCGTCAATCACCTGACGAGTTGGGCGATTCCTTCTGCGTCGAGAGTTGTGAAGAGCAGTCGGACTGCCCGATGGGCTTTGACTGTCTTACCGTAGGCGATGACGACGATGATGATGCCCCCGCCTATTGTCTTCCCGTCGAGGACACCTGTTCGGATTGTATCGACCGCGACCAAGACGGCTATGGCACCGGCCATTGCGGCCCCGCGGATGCGCGTCAGACCCCTTTTGATTGCGATGACACCAATCCCGATGCCTATTTCGATCCCGACAATATGGAGCACCCCTTTCCGGATCACTGCTACGACGATCCCCAGGACGAGCGCTTTTTCTACGACCTCAACTGCAGCGGCGTCCTCGATCACGTAGAACAGATCGGCGCTGACAACTATCCCGAGGAGCACTGCACGGCCTGTGGCGACGAGTGCACCGGAGAAGTGGATGACGGATTCCATCAGTGCATGATCGACGCCGACGGACAACCCTATTGCGGCGTGGGCTGCCAGCCCGGATTTGCCGTTTGCGGAGGCGATCCCTCCGATGGTTGCTCCATTGACATCGAAGCGGAAAAGCTAAAGGGAAGCGATCAACCCTATCGAGACCAGGAATCTCCCTATATCTGGTTCGACGCCGACGACGGTGACGAATGGGCCCACGTCGACGCCGAGCCCCATTTCTTCTGCACCGATGAAGAAGCACAGGCCGCTCTCGACAACCCCGTCCAGCGCCGCGGCTGTCACCCCGAGGGAGAATCGCAGCGGCATCCCGGACGCACTCAGGATTGCGTCGATGTCGACGTCAATTGCGACGGACTTACGGGACTCGAAGATCCGAACGTGGAGGACATCATCGACGGAAACACCTATACGGCGGGTGACTCCTGCGACACCGGCGAAGCTGGAATATGTGCCTCCGGCACCGCTGAGTGCACCGATTCCGGAATGCAATGCGCCCAGAATAACAGTGCCGTCGACCCTCCGACCTGCTCCAATCAGGACACCAATTGCGCGGGAAGCCCGGACAGCACGGAAGACCTATTCACCTACGACGGAGAAGGTCTGACGCTGCTCGACGACGACGGCAATGAACTGGGCCAGACCCCGGGCACCGTCGAGGTCGGCACCCCTTGCGAGGTCGACGGAGCGCTCGGGCAGTGTCGCCTCGGCGAGGTGCGATGTGATGGCAATGGCCTGTACTGTCACCAGATGAACTTTCCCCAACCCGAACAACCGGGCTTCGATGGAATTGACCACTCCTGTCAGGGGGTGGATCGCTACCTTAACAGTGCTGGCCAACCCCACGTCATTCACGTCGACACCAGCGACAACAGCCCCACTCTCACCGAGGCCATCGGACTCGCCGAGGACTGCGACCTGACCATTGGCGGTGAGCAGATCCCCTGCGACGTCTTCGTAGAAGATGCATCGTTGACCACCTACGGCACGGTCACACTGAGCGAGGGAGTCCATGTCTACGGAGGATTCGACGTCGCTTCCTGGGACCCCAGAGAGGACAACTTCCAGGTCCCAGATTACGGCGGAGCGGGCAGTATGTCGCAGATCCATGTGGAATTCCCGAACTTCGACGATTCGACCGTCGAGGCGGTGGGACTCGAGATACCGAACTCGGTGCAAGAGGAGACCCATTTTTGGGGGATCGAATTGTCCACCCAGGATCTGGACGACTATCAAAGTTGCAGAGCCAACGTGGGAGCTCTGTGCGATGGTTGCGATGGCATCTACCTAAAGCAGGTGTCCATCTCCGCCGGGGCCGCCCCCGGCGGAGAAGATGGAGCGTTTGATGGCCAGAATGGGGCGAGCGCCGCTCTTACTCCATACCCGGATGGGGACGGACCGGCCGGGTTGGTTATCCATGAGCCGGAGGAGACAGAGCCATGGCAGGTGGACTTCTTAGCGGGAGAAGGCGGATTTTACGACGGCGGTCGGCCGGGGGACAGTATTGGCAGTTGGGGAGTGGCCGGGCAACCCAATGTGCCCCACGGCGGTGCACCCGGTGAGCCCTGGTGGGCCGGGGGAGAGCCCGCTGGCTCGGGAACGTCCGGCAAGGCGACGTCGCCACTTTCGGTGTCCAATACCTCCCCCTACAATATCTACAGTCTTATCGACGGTTTGAGTTGCCCCTGGGTGGGTCTCGGCATCCCTTCCTGGGACTCACACGGTGGCGGCGGAGGAGGATCAGGAGTGAATTGCCAACTTGCCGGTCCGGATGCGCATTGTGCTGTCGCTGGAGGAGGAGGGGGAGGAGAGGCCGGCAGCGGGGGATGGGGAGCCAGGGCAGGGGGACTGTCGATCGGATTCCTGGTAAAAAATACGGAGATTTCACCCGGTGACGGAGCTCGGTTCGAGATTGTAAATGTTGACGGCGGTGCTGGTGGCGCCGGAGGCGACGGTGCAGACGGAGGCGACGGCGGTGACGGTGCCCCGGGAGTTGAAGCGGGTGCTCCCTTTGCGACTACCCGGTCAGGCGCCGGAGGTGGAGGCGCAGGAGGCCCCGGCGGAGTCGGCGGCAACGGTGGCCATTCCATCGGGTTACTCCGCTACCAATCACCCCGTCAGTCGGGGGTCGACCTCCAATCCGGCGCCGGTGTCGCAGGTCAGGGCGGTCAGGGCGGTCAGGGCGGAAGCGGAGGAGCTGCAGGAACGGGAGGAGACGCAGGCGGCGAGGACGGAATCGATGGACCGATGGGAGTCGCCGGTTGGGTCTGTGCTCAGCTCAGCATCGACTCCGAGGAGATCTCCTGGGATCAGCCATCCGGTTGTTAGGCTCGTACGCCACGCACAAGCGCGGCGGCGGCGATCTCCGATCTCCGACCCACGTCCGCGTCCACTTCTACCTAACTCTGCACGGCCTCAGGTCGAAGCGAGACCTGTCGATGATACGAGGCGCGTCGGGCGAAAAGCAGAAGTAGATCGGAGAGCGGCGAACGGTGAATTAAGAAGTAGAAGTGGGTGTGCTTGTCGCACATCCTCACAGATTCAACTTCCGATCATCCACATCCAAGGCCGCCTCTTTGACGATCTCCGCCAGCGTGGGGTGGGCGTGCGACGAACGGGCGATATCTTCGGCGCTGGAGTGGAACTCGCAGGCCACGGCCAATTCGGCGATCAGATCGCCTGCGCGGGGGCCGATGATGTGGGCGCCCAGGATGCGGTCCGTGTCGGCGTCTGCCAGGATCTTGCAGAAACCGTCGGTGTCGTTGAGCGCCCGGGCGCGGCCGTTGGCCTTGAAGGGAAATTTGCCCGTCTTGTACTCCACGCCCTCCTCTTTGAGTTCAGCCTCCGTCTTTCCGACGCTTGCGATTTCGGGGTGGGTGTAGACCACATCCGGGATGGCGTCGTAGTTGACGTGTCCGGCGATGTCGTTCATGCGCTCTACGCAGACCACGCCCTCGTGTTCAGCCAAGTGGGCGAGCATGGGTCCGGGGATGACGTCGCCGATGGCGTAGACGCCGTCGACAGAAGTCTCGTAGTGCTCGTTGACCTCGATAAAGCCGCGGTCGTTGGTATCGAGTCCGATATTCTCGAGGCCCAGATTGTCCGTAAAAGGCCTGCGTCCAATGCCGACGAGCAATTTGTCGGACTCGATGGTCTTCTCTTCCCCGTCGTGCTTGTAGGTGGTGATCACTTTGCCGTCTTCGACCTCGGCGCCCGTGACCTCCGCCTGGAGGACGAATTCGATTCCCTGTCTTTTGAACAGGCGCTGGGCCGTCTTCGCAAGCTGGGTGTCCATGCGTCCACCCAGAATCTCCGGCAGGTATTCCAGGACCGTAACCTCTGCGCCCAACCGGCCCCAGACGCTTCCCAACTCCAGACCGATGACGCCGGCGCCGATGACCACCAGGTGCTCCGGGACCTCCTCGAATTCGAGGGCCGCCGTGGAGTCGACGATATTCTCCTTGTCGAATTCCACTCCCGGAAGTTCAAAGGGTTTGGAACCGGTGGCGATGAGGATTCGCTTCGTCTCGAGGGTCTGCGTTTCGCCGTCGTCGTCGGTGACCTCCACCGTATTCTCGTCGATGATGGTGCCCCATCCGTGGTAGCCGTCGACGCCGTTTTTGTTGAATAAGAAATCAATGCCCTGCACGAGACTGGAGACGACCTGGTTCTTTCGGGCCAACATCTTCTCCAGGTTCAGCGACACCTCGTCGATCTCGATGCCGTGATCGGCGAAATGATCGCGGGCCTCGGCGAAGCGCTCGCTCGATTCCAGCAAGGCCTTCGAGGGGATGCAGCCCACGTTGAGGCAGGTGCCTCCGAAGGTGGGATAGCGCTCTACACAGGCGACCTTCATATCCAATTGGGCGGCGCGGATCGATGCGATATATCCGCCGGGGCCGGAGCCGATGACGACGAGATCGTACATGGTAAACCTCGGGTGGTGGGGATTAGGGGCAGGTAATGGGTGTTAGGAGCAGGTAGTGGGTATTAGGAGCAGGTAGTGGGTATTAGGAGCAGGTAGTGGGTGGTGGGTGGTGGGTGTTAGGAGCAGGCAGTGGGTGTTAGGAGCAGGTAGTGGGTGTTAGGAGCAGGTAGTGGGTGGTTGGAGGTCGTTGGTGACCCAATATGCGTCGAGAAGTTGACGGATTCTCGACAATGCGAAGAGCTTCGAATGGGCTCTCGACGCTCGATACCTACCACCTACCACCTACCACCTGCCACCTACCACCTGCCACCTGCCATCTACACCCTTATACCTCCAACAAGATCCGCTCCGGATTTTCGACGCATTCCTTCAGGCGCACCAGGAAGCTGACCGCCTCTTTGCCGTCAATGATGCGGTGGTCGTAGGACAGGGCCACGTACATCATGGGTCGCACGACGACTTCGCCATTGATGGCCACCGGACGCTCCTCAATCTTGTGCATGCCCAGAATTCCCGATTGCGGGGGGTTCAAAATGGGCGTCGACAAGAGGGACCCGTAGATGCCGCCGTTGGAGATGGTGAAGGTTCCGCCCTGAAGCTCGGGCAGGGTCAGCTTGTTGTTGATGGCTCGGTCGACGAGTCGTCCGAGCTCCAATTCGGTCTGGGCGAAGCTCAGTTGCTCGGCGTTCTTGATGACCGGCACCACCAGCCCTCGGCCGCCGCCGACGGCGACGCCGATATTGTAGTAATTTTTGTAGACCAGCTCGTCGCCGTCGATCTCGGCGTTGACCGCCGGATAGGCCTTCAGAGCCTCGATGGAGGCCTTGATGAAAAAGGACATGAAGCCGAGCTTGATGTCGTATTTTTTCAGAAAGCTCTCTTTATACTGCTTGCGAAGGGCGATGACGCTCGACATGTCAATTTCGTTGAACGTGGTGAGCATCGCCGTATTCTGTTGCGCCTCCAAGAGGCGCCGGGCCACCGTCTTTCGAAGGCTGCTCATGGTCACCCGCTCTTCGAGAGCTTGCGTGTCGACCGGGGCAGACGGGGTGGGAGCTTTCGCCTTCTTTGCCGGCGTTCTGTCGCGCGACTCGATATGCTCGAGGACGTCGGCCTTGGTCGTATGACCGCGGGGCCCGCTGGCCTTGATCTTAGAGACGTCGAGGCCGTGCTCCTCGACGAGGCGATGAGCGGCGGGACCCATCTTGACGCCGTCGACCTCCACGACCTCCGCCTCTTCAGCCTCCTCGGCCTGCGCCGCCTCTGCCTCCTCGGCAGCGGCCTCCTCGGCGCCCTCGGGTCGCTCACCAGCCTCGATCTCGGCGATGACATCACCGGGATTGACGGTGTCGTCGATGTCGAATTTAAGCACAGAAATGGTGCCGGAGACCGGCGCCGGAACCTCGACGGTGATCTTGTCCGTCTCCAACTCGACGACGATTTCGTCTTCCTCGACGAATTCACCCTCTTTTTTCAGCCATTCGGCGACAAACGCCTCGGTGACGGACTCACCGAGCTGGGGAACCTCCACGGGGACAGTCATGTACGGCCTCTTCTACGGCAGTGGGAAAGCACCATTCTTATATCCGAACACAGCACCAATTGCTGGCCACTGAAGTATCAAACTTGGGGGGACAAACCAAGGGTTGTTGGCAACCCTCGATCATTGGTAACGCGACGTCATTCTATTTGGGGCGCCTGTACTGCGGCGCAAACTACCATTTGCGGGTTGCCTTCGACGTACGTGTTCGGCATGCGGGGATTCAACACCGGGGGGATAGGGCACCCCGCAAATGCCGCTTTTTCGTGCCGCTTTCCAGGCGCCCCAAATAGAAGGACGTTGAATCACCAGCGAGAATACACTTTCTCAAGAAAATCACGCCAGATCCCCATCATTGGGCATCTCCTCCCCAAAGGCGGCCTTCAGCAGCATATTCTGCTCGAGCTGGTGGCTCGCATAAGCCCCGGTAGCCGGGCTGGCGCTGGGACGCCGGCCCACGTAGTGGGGGAGCGGATCGGCGCCGAAGAGCTCGATGAGATAGGGGAGCATATAATTCCAGGGGCCCATATTCTTCGGCTCTTCCTGAACCCACACCACCTCGGCGTCGTCGGGAAAAGCGCCGACGGCGCTCTTCAGGGCATCTCCGTCCAACGGATGGAGTTGTTCGACGCGCACGATGGCGACGTCCGTAATCTCCTCTTTGGCGGCATGAGCGGTCAGGTCGTAGTAGACCTTTCCGGAGCATAAGAGCACCCGACGCACCGAGTCGGCGTCGATCTCCTCGCGTCGCTCACCGATGACGGGTTCGAAACCGTGCTCGAGAAATTCCTCGATGGGGCTTACGGCATCGCTGTGGCGAAGCAGGCTCTTGGGGCTCATGATCACCAGCGGCTTTCGCGCGGGATGGATGATCTGGCGGCGAAGTACGTGAAAATAATTCGCCGGCGTCGTCATATTGCACACGAACATATTGCTGCCGCTGCACAATTGAAGAAAGCGCTCCAGGCGGGCCGAGGAGTGCTCCGGCCCCTGCCCTTCGTAGCCGTGGGGAAGGAGCAACGTGACGCCGCTGAGGCGCTTCCACTTGTCCTCGCCGGAGTTGATGAATTGGTCGATGATGACCTGGGCACCGTTGACGAAGTCGCCGAATTGGGCCTCCCACAACACCAGGGCATCCGGGGAGTCCAGGCTGTAGCCGTATTCAAAGCCCAGCACTCCCGCCTCGGAGAGAACGGAGTTGTAGATCTCCACCGACGCCTGATCGTCCTGCAAGTTGCGAAGAGGCCAGTAACTGGAGCCGTTTTCCATATCGTAGACGGCGGCGTGTCGGTGGCTGAAGGTGCCTCGGATGCAGTCCTGCCCGCTCATTCGAATGGGAGCCCCACGCACAGCTAGGCTGGCGAAGGCCAGCGCTTCGGCAGTGCCCCAGTCCACGGGAGCCTCTCCTTTGGCGATCTGAGCTCGCTTGCGTAAGAGCCGGCGAAGAGTGCGGTGAACGTTGACCTCCTCCGGGATGTGGGCGATGCGTTCTGCCAGAAATTCGAATTTCTCGCGGCTGATTCCGGACTCCACCATGGAATCCGCCGAGATTCCTCCGCCCCGGTAGCGCTCCCAGATCCCCTCCATGGAGGCGATGGTCTTTCTCCGGGGGGACTCTCGCACCTCGCGAAAGACCTCGCCGTACATCTCCATGCGCTCGTCCCACAGCGCCTGCGCTTCTTCTTCGGTGACCACCCCTTCGTCGATGAGCTCCTGCGTATAGGTCTCGCGCACGGGCGTGACCTCGTCGTCGATGAGACGGTACATCATGGGCTGGGTAAAGCGGGGCTCATCGCCCTCGTTGTGTCCGTATTCGCGATAGCAGACGAGGTCGATGATGACGTCTTCGCCGAATTTCTGCCGGTACCGTATGGCGAGCTTCATCACCCGGGCACATGCCTCGGGATCGTTTGCGTTGACGTGGAAGATGGGCACTTCCAGCATCTTCGCCACGTCTGTGGCGTAGGTCGTCGATCGCCCCTGCTCGGGCTCGGTGGTAAAGCCGATCTGATTGTTGATGACCACATGAATGGTACCCCCGACGTAAAATCCGGGCACTCGGGCCAGGTTCAGGGATTCCGTAACGATTCCCTGGCCGGAAAATGCGGCGTCTCCGTGCATCAACAAGGGCACCAGGCGCTTGGCGGCTTCTCGGCCTCCCAGGCGATCCTGCTTTGCCCGGGTGCGCCCCAGCACCACGGGGTTGACGAATTCCAGGTGGCTGGGGTTGAAACACAGAGAGAGATGGATCTCCTCTCCATTGGCGGTGACGTAATCGCTGGAATATCCCATATGATATTTGACGTCACTGCTGCCCAGATACTTCTCGGGCGTCTCCACCTTCTCGAACTCCGACAGCATCGCCTCCGCCGGCTTGTCCATGATGTTGTGCAAGACGTTGAGCCGGCCCCGGTGAGCCATGCCGAGGATGAACTCCTCCACGCCCAGGCTGCCCGCCTCCTCCAGGAGCACGGTGAGCATGGGGATCAGGGTGTCGCCTCCGGTCAACGAGAAGCGCTTCGCTCCCACGTATTTGGTGTGCAAAAAGGTCTCGAAGGAATCGGCGGCCACCAGCTTTTTTAGAATCAGCTTTCGGTCCCCGTCGCCGTCCAGCTCTGCGTAGTCTCGGCTCTCGATCTGTTTGCGAAGCCAGGAGCGAGCCTCGGAACCGGGAATGTTTTGGTACTCTACTCCGATATGTCCGCAGTACAGGTCATGCAGTCGACCCAATAGGGTTTCGATGGTGACCTTCTGAGAGCCGAATAATGGCTCGTAGTAAACCAGGGCCTTCATATCTGCGTCAGACAGTCCGTAGGTCACCGGATTGAGCTCCGGAGGCGCCGTGCGGCGATCGCGGCCCAGGGGATCGATCTTGGCCACCAGGTGGCCGTGAAGACGAAAGGCGCGGACCATGGCCTCGACGTTGGCCGCAAATCCCTTGGTGCGTCCCGGCGTGCGCACCACGGTGCCCTCCACTTTGTCCTCGAAGACCGGATCGGCCTCGGCGGCCACCGTCGGCCGGGCCCCCTCGAAGATCGAGCGGGGACGAAAATGGGGAAGATCACCGTTGGGCGGCGTCCCGTCGTATTTCTCGAAGACCTCGTGCCAGCTCGTATCGACGGCCTGCGGATCGTCGAGATATTGCTGGTAGAGCTGCTCGATGAACTTGATATTTTCGCCGAAGAAGTGGTCTTCTTCGCGCGTGAGCGAACGATGGTCTTGGTCGGCGTCTTTTTTCACGATGTCAGGCTCGCTGGAAAGTAGGGAATCACACAGGAAGAGACCATAATGATCGGCGCTACGGGGTCAAGCTCAGACAGAAGACAGAAGGCAGAAGGCAGAAGACAGATGGCAGAACTCCAAATGGAGCCATCTGCTCTCTGTCCTCCGTCTTCTGACCTCCGTAAAGCTTGACACTCTTGAAACGCCCGTGCTAGTCGGGCGTCGGTTTTGCACGGCTGTGGGCGCAGCGCGCGCCTGAATAAGCAGTGGTGGCAACAACGATCCTTTCGCAGTAACGACGGCACATATCATGTACCTCGATCTCACAGCCCTCGCGGCAGCCCCCGTTATCGGTGTCTCCATCGACGTCGACGGCACGATTGTGGTCCAGGCGCTGATCTTTTTGGCGACCCTCTTCGTGCTCCAACACTTGATGTTTCGGCCCTATCTCAAGACCCGGGAGGCTCGTAAGGAGAACGTCCAGGGGTCGAGCGAAGAAGCCGGCGAGTTGGAAGCCCGGGCGGTGATCCTGGAAGAGAAATACGAAGATCAGATCCGCCAGGCGCGCCGCGACGCCAAAGAGGTACGCGACTCGCTTCGCAAGCAGGGGCTTGCCGAGCAGCAGGATATCCACCAGGAAGTTCGCCAGGAGTTGGAGGGGAAGCTCGCCGAGGAGCGAGCCACGATCTCCGGACACGTAGAGGCCGCGCGCGCGCAGATCGAAGAGCGCGCCGAAGGCCTGGCCGACGCAATGGTGGGCAAGTTGATCCCCGACGAAGGCTGAAGTCTTCGGTGGCCCCCCCCGGGGCGGTCACCTTTGAACCGTAGCGCGGGAACAGGACAGCGATGAAAGAAACGAAGTCAAGACGAGGAGGCCTGCGGCGACGCCCGGCGTTTGTCGTGCTCTGTGTGGCGGCACTTGCCCTGGCCTTTCTCTCCGGTTGTAGCGCCATCGATATCGGAGCCTTCCCCTGGTCGTTCTGGGTGGTGGACCTGATCAATTTTGCGATCTTCGCCGGAATCATCATCTACTTCGGCGGTTCCTATATCCAGGAGTATTTCGCCAGTCGCCGCGAGAATTTCTTGCGCGAGATGAACGCCGCTAAAGAGGCCCGAAAACAGGCCGAGGCCAAGCTCGAGGAGTTCGACACCAAATTGGAAGTCCTGGAGCAGGAAAGGCAGGCTCTGCTCGACGAGTACCACGCCCAGGGAGAGCGGGAGAAACAGCGCATCATCGAAACGGCCAAACGAGAGGTCGAGAAGATGCGCAGCGACGCCGAGGCCACCATCGAACAGGAGGTCAAGAAGGCGGTGGCCATGCTCGAGGAGCAGGCCGTGGACCTTGCGGTGGACATGGCCCGCCAGCAGGCACAAAAGAAGCTCGACGAAGAGGGACAGCGAAAATTATTTGAGCGCTACGTCTCCGATCTCGACGAGCGCGGACCGACTCTGAACTGAGCATTTGTCGGCGGCGCCGCCCCCCGAAATCGATCGGTGGCGCCACCCATGAGGAGCAGGAGATGACGAATTCACCGGTGGCCCGACGCTACGCACGGGCCCTATTCGAGCTTGGTCTCGACCACGACGTATTGGAAGAGCTCGGGCAGGCTCTGAGCCAGGCCGAAGAGCTGTTGGACAAGAGCGTCGAGCTGCACTCGGTGCTGCTCAATCCGGCTCTGGAGCTCGACGAACGCCGAGGTGTGATCGAGGCGGTGGCCGACAAGGCGGGGTGGCCGAAGTTGTTTCGCAACTTCTTGATGCTCTTGCTCGATCGGGATCGCCTCCAGGAGCTCCGAGGCATCGCCGAGGCGTTCAACGACAAGATCGACGACCACTTCGGACGGGCCCGGGCCCGGGTGACCAGCGCCGTCGAGCTCAGTGGCGCGGAGGCGAAGAAACTCGAGGAGCGCCTCGAGAAGTTGACGGGCAAAGAAGTGATCATGACCACCGAGGTCGACGAGTCGCTCATCGGCGGTGTCGTCGCCCGGGTGGAGAGCAAGGTCTACGACGGTTCAGTGCGCAACCACCTTCAAAGGATGCGCGAGAAGATTCTCAAGGAAGTTTGATAACCCAATATACGAGGGCTCTTGACGGCGCGTCCGATATTCTGCGCGTCCACCTCGAGAGTCCGAAAGCCACAAGGGTGAGGCGAAGATGGACATCAATATCGAAGAGATCAGCTCCATCATCAAAGACCAGATCGAGAACTACGACAAGCGCGTCGAAGTCAGCGAGACGGGGACGGTCATCTCCGTCGGTGACGGAATCGCCCGCGTCCACGGTCTGCAGTCGGCGATGGCCGGAGAGTTGTTGGAATTTCCCGGCGAAGTATTCGGAATGGTCCTCAACCTCGAAGAGGGCAACGTCGGTGTGGCCCTGATGGGTGACGACCGAAAAATCGTCGAGGGCGACGAGGTTCGGCGCACCAACCGCATCGTCGATGTTCCCGTGGGGCCTGCCCTGGAAGGTCGGGTGGTCAACGCCCTGGGAATGCCCATCG
>SLPW01000409.1 GCA_007131755.1 Myxococcales bacterium
CCGAGCCCTGTCCCCGGCCCGCTATTATTTCGCGCCGTCCAAGAGGGTTGGGGTCAATGGTGACCACGGAGGGCGGGGCAAGGCCTTCGGTAAGAAACCACTGCGAACGGCGGGCCTGGGCGAGGGCCGGGGCCCGGGCCTGGGAACAACAACCGACGGAAACCGATCACACCCGAAAGTACGCGTGGTCTTGACGCAGGCGGGTGGACTCGGATAATCCGGGTGGTTGCCGAGAGGTATTTGTGCAAGGAAAAACGGCGCCGTGAGTAACGGGACGTGGGGATTGTCCTCGATGAAAGCGGGCGTCGAACGTATTCGATTTGGTGACCTCTAGGGCGATAAAAAGGTGATTGGAGGTGGTTGTATGAGTAGTATGTGTAGAGCGTTGGCAGTAGCAGGATGTGTCGCGGTGATGGCGATCGGATCGACGGCGTCGGCCAGTGATGAGAACGGCGCTACGGATCAGGAAAACGGCGTCAAGATTCTGGAGCACCAGCTCGAGGAAGGGGAAACGCTGGGTTCGGTGGCATTGAAGCACCGGGTCAATGTCGTGGAGCTAAAAGAGTGGAACGACATCGAATGCATTCATGAGTTGGAAGCCAAAGAGGAATTGGAGGTGCGCTTCGACGAGGAGCAGCTCAACCCCTCGGCTCCACAGCCGGTGGTACACGTGGTGCGTCAGGGAGATACCTTTCAGACCATCGCTCGGCGCTATGGCGTGCGCACCTCGCAGGTTCAGCAGTGGAACCGCAACATCAACCCGCGCCGGATGCAGATCGGTCAGCATGTGATGCTGCATATCCCCGGCTCTGGTGAGCGCCCCGTCTCATGGGGAAGAGCCAATAGCGGTCGGTTGTTTAATGGGGTGTCTATGGAATCTAGCCCCGGGCTCAGGGTGCGAAATCCGGCCCGGGCCTACGGCACCCAGCGCACCATCGATATGCTGCAGGCAGCCGGAGCAGACGTGCAGGCTCGATGGCCGGACGCCCCGGAGTTGGTGGTGGGCAGTCTGAGCTTGCGAAACGGCGGTCCCATGCGTCCGCACCGCTCTCATCAGAGTGGCCGCGACGCCGATCTCGCCTATTATCATCGCGGCAACGTGGAGTTGCCCGATTTCCGGGACATGACCCCGGAGCGATTGGACGCCGTCAAGAACTGGCATTTCTTCAAGACCCTGATTGCAACGGGGGAGGTGGAGTATATCTTCGTGGACTATTCTCTGCAGAAGGTGTTGTACGAATATGCCCGATCCATCGGTTATACGGGCGAAGAGCTGGAAGAGATCATCCAATACCCTCGCGGAATGGGAGCGAGAACGGGGATCATCCGCCATGCACGAGGCCACAGAAATCACTTCCACGTGCGCTTTACCTGTGGTGAGGGTGATCAAAATTGTCAGTGAATTCGCTCCGCTGGGCCTCGCAGGTGAAGCGAAGTGAACCAACTACCGAATCAGGAGTGATATGACCTGGGTTGAGGGAAGTCATCAGCGAGAATTCGAAGTAGACGCGCCTCTGGACGAGGTGGCTGATTTTATGAGTCAGCCTGCACACTTGCGTCATTGTATGGTCGATCTGGACGAGGGAGAGGAGATCGATGACAAGACCTGGTGTTGGAGAATGAAGGAGGTGGGGGCGAAGAATATCACCTTTCAGGGGATCTACACGGTGCGCTACGAGCGCGACGGGGACGTGGTGACCTGGGAGAGCGTCGACGGTGAAGAAGATAATATGCGAACCCAGGGCAGGGCGGAGTTCGAAGCCATCGACGAGGGACGTACGAAGGTGAGCTACGAGGAGACCATCACCACGAATCTTCCGATTCCGAAACTGGCGAGGCGCGTATTTCGCCCCATCCAGCGGCGTGAGGTCAAGAAGGGGGTCAACGGCTTTCTGGACGAATTGATCACCTACCTCAACGCAGGGCGTCATAAACAAGACGAAAGCTGAAGGGGGATCAGATCGACTATCACAGCCGGCGCAAGGTCTTTGGACTTTTCGGGGGGCGCTACGTTCCGGAGTTGTTGTGGGAACCTCTGGAGGAGGTGTCCAGACAGTGGCGTCGTATTGAAGGGGACGAGGAGTTTGTGCGCCGCCGGGATCAATGGCGACGCTCACGGCTGGGACGACCCACGCCGTTGACTCACCTCCAGGCGTGGTCCCAGCAATTGGGAGGGGCGCAACTGTGGGTGAAGCGAGAAGATCTATGTGCCGGGGGGAGTTTTTGTACCACCTCGGCGCTGACGCAGGCGCTGTTGGCGAAGAAGATGGGCAAGAGGCGCCTGATCGGGGAGACAGCCACCGGGGATTTCGGAGTGGCTCTGGGGACGGTGGGGACGGCGATGGGGCTGGAAGTGGTGGCCTTTATGGGGAGAGCGTCGATGCAGAGGGAGTGGCTCAACGTGACGAGAATGCGGCGCCTGGGGGTGAAGGTGATGAGCGTAGACGGGCCCAGCCGAGGTCGTAGTCACGCCATGGCGGAAGCGATGCGACGCTTTTCGGTGGGGTGGAAAGATGCCTTCTACGCCACCAGTTCCCTGGCCAGCCCACAACCCTATCCGGAGATCGTTGCGCGAGCGCTGTCAGTGATCGGTGAGGAATGTAGGCGGCAGGTGGAGGCTAAGGGACTGGAGCTGGAATACGTGGTGGCTCCCGTGGGGAGCGGATCATTTGCAGCGGGGCTGTTTTCGGCATTTTTAGACGAAGATGGACCGCAGTTGGTGGGCGTGCAATCGGCGGGGGAGACGGGAGGCAGTCGTCACGCGGCGAGTCTTGTATACGGTCGCCCCGGTGTGCATCAGGGCACGCACTCTCTGGTGCTGCAGGACGAGGAAGGACAGATCATTGCGCCTCATTCGGCGGCCTGGGGATTGGCGATGTCCGTAGCTGGCCCACAGCATGCGCGCTGGCTGCAGCAGGGAAAGGCTCACTACGTCACCGTCGTCGACGACGAGGCAGAAGAGGCCCGTCGCCAACTGGCGGCTGCCGAGGGGATCTGGGCAAGTCCGGAGTCAGGATATGGCCTGGCCTACGCCGTGAAATTGGCACCAACTCTTCACCCCGATCAGCACGTCGTGGTGGGAATCAGTGGGGCAGGGATCCGAGATCTGGACGTGGAGGAACAGCCGTCGGATGAGGAGCGAGGGTGATGCGGAATCGACTCAGTCCGTTGGAAGAAGCGTTTCCAAAGCGCAAGCGGCCGTTGTTGATGACCGGCCTCGTGGTGGGAGATCCCTTTTTGGAGGCCACCGAGGACTATATGCGTACCGTCGTCGAAGCCGGGGCGGACGTGGTGGAGTTGATCATGCCCTTTTCCGACGCCGCCTATCACGGTCCCGTATTGCGGCGGGCCTGTCGCCGGGCGATGAGTGAAGAGGTCAGTTGGCGGGAGTTGGAGGAATTGATCGCCCGATTTCGAGAGGTGAACGGGCAGACGCCGATCGTGGTGGCATCGTATTATAACCGGATAATTGCCAGGGGAATGAAGCGCTGTGTGGAGGGGCTCCGGGAGGCCGGAGCGGACGCAGTGGTGGTGACGGATCTACCGGATGAGGAGGCAGAGAGCTTTCGGCGTCAGGTGGAGGAGCACCAGATGGTGCTGGTGCAGACCGTGGCCCCGACGACGCCGACGAGGAGGTTTCGAAGGTTGGCCTCCCGGGCCCGGGGGCTCCTTTTGTGGACCGGTCATAGTGGGGCGGAGGTGGGAGTGGAGATCGACGAATTTCGCCAACGCCTAAAGGAACTACGCCAATATACGGAATTGCCGATCGTGGCTTCCATGAACGTGGAGAGTGGACGCGATGCGGCAGTCGTAACCGAGGCGGCGCACGGAGTAGAGGTCAGCTCGTCGCTGGCCTGGCTCATCGAGGGCAAGGGGCCGAATATCGAAGAGAGGCTGCAGGCCTTCGTCGCCGATCTACGCTCAAGCCTGGACGCTGGGGCCGGCCAGTAGGCTGGTTACTCCGCACCTTCCGCGACGGCGGGGGAGTCTTGTCGACGGGGCTTGTCGCGCCTTTCGTCGGAGTCCGATGGGCCGGCGTCGTCGCGCTGGGAGCCAGCGCCCCCGGGGAGGACCTCGAGATCGCCGAGGGATCGCAGGTGGAGGTCTCGCTGAGGATAGGGAATCTCGACTCCCGAATCCTGGAGGGCCTCCCACAAAATGAAGTTGAATTTTCCCTTGAGGGTGCGTTCGTTGGTGACCTGACAGTCGAAGTGGACCAATAGCTCGAATTGGATGCTATTGTCGCCGAATTCGACGATCCATACGTCGGGCTCGGGCTCGTCGAGGATATCGGGGTGGTGGGCTGCGGCGTCGAGGAGGATCTGGCGTACCTCGGTGGGATTGGAGTCGTAGCTGACCCCGATGGGGATGTGGATACGCACCAGGCTATCATGGAAGGTCCAGTTGATGATGCGTCCGCTGACGATTTCTTTGCTGGGAATGAGCATGGAATAATTATCGGGGGTGCGAACGACGACGCTTCGGGCGCCGACGGCCTCCACCCGTCCGTAGAGTTGGTTGACCGTGATGAAGTCGCCTTTTTTTACGGCTCTTCCGAAGAGGAGGATGAATCCGGAGATGAGATTTTCGGCGATATTCTGAAGGCCGAAGCCGATGCCCACTCCCAGGCTGGCCATGACGACCATCACCGCCGACAGGCGTACGCCCAGGGCCACCAGGCATAGGATGAAGGCGATGACCACCAGAGCGTAGTTGAGCAGGGTGTTGGTGGCGTAGGCGACGCCGATGTCGACGTTGAAGACGGGGTAGACCTTGGCGTTGAGCAAGGCCTGAAAAAGGCGCATCGACAGCACGGTGGCGACGACGATGAGGGCAATGGTCAACAGGGCGTGCACGGACAGATCGAGGTGGCCGATGGAGACCAGGGGGATTCGCAACAGGGCGATGATGGGGTCGTAGATCCCGAGCAGGCGCAGTGTGATGCCGATGATGACCAGCGACCCGATGGCGACGAGCCACTGCTCGAGGGCCTTCAACAGGGGAGAGGGGACATCGTCGCGATCTTCGTCTTCTTCGACACGGGTGACCACATGGTAGTGCAGGCGTTCCAGGGCGGCGAACCAGATGACCGTGATGGCGATCAGGGCATAGCCGCGGGTCAAGAAGAAGGTAGCGGCCTCGTGATATCCGGCGGCGTTGAAGCCGAGCAAGATGATCGTGGCGCCAAGGACGAAGCGAAAATTGCGGTTCAGTGCGCCGCGAAGAGCACGATACAGTCGAGCCTGTGGTTGGGGAGGCAGGATGGCGAGGACGGACTCGCGCATCCAAAACAGGTAGACCGGAAGGCCCACGAAGGTCAGTCGCAGCGCGAAGGAGACGAAGGCCGCCATCTGTTCGTGATATTCGAAGCGTTCGATGGCGGCGATGAGGACGGAAAAGAAGACCAGCAGGCGCAGCGCCGTCATGGCGAAGCGCTCCAGTCGGGCGTAGTGTTCCTGGACTTCGGTGCTGCGCGGATTGAGGCGCAGTGTTGTGACCAGGACGGTCTTGATGGAGCGATAGATCAGAAAGATGAGCAGACAATCGGTCAGGAGGAGCGTCCAGGGAGTAACACCGAAGACGGCGCGTACCGGAAAGAAGCTCAGAGCGACGAGGGTGGCGAAGGCTACGGTGCGGGCGAGGACGAGGATCGCCTTTCGGGCTGCCGTGGACATCCACGCCGAAGAGTCGAAGTGGGTGCGGGCCTGCAGGCGGTGCCCAAGACGAGTGGCGTGGCGGTCGATGAGCAAGAACAACACGAAGAATAAAGCGATGACCACCAGCGCTAGAGGGATCTCGAGCCGCATCGCTGGATCGACGCTCGAGGGGTCTCGGATCGCCTCGTAGGCCGCCTGGTAGAGTTGGGCGGCATCCTCGGCCAGCAGATCTCCGAGTTGAGAGTCGAAGCCCAGGGGTTCGCGCTCCAGAAAGGAATGGAAGTTCTCCTCCAGCAACTCGGCGGCCGTATTCAACCCCGGCTCGAACTCTCCCATGCGCACCGCCGGGACTTCTTCGACGGCTTCGCTGTCGGCGAGGTTCGGAAAGATGGGATCGTCGTCGGCCTCGTCGGCCGCCAGCGGTGCGGGCAAACAGAGGAGGACCACAAAGGTGGCGAGGAGGGCCGCGAATTTCAGCGGTAGGGAGAATGGTCGCATGGACGTGGATACAGATGGTGCAGTGGTTCGAATCTAACCGGGACCGACGGTAGCGCAGGATGGCTATTGGTGGAAGTCGTCATCGCGTTGACAATTGTTGCCTCTGGATCGGGGGACTGATATAAACCTTGCGCTGGTGGCGTCGTGCGCATAGTCTTTTCCATCGTCGGGACGTTTTGGATGTCCGCCACCTGTCAGAGGTGTCCGGTAGTTCGCAGACGAACACAGACTGTCCCGAGCCAGATCGGATCGATAAAATTGAGAGCAGACGAATCCATTCGCGCTCATGAGGTGAGGAGACCCCCTATGAAGACCGTTCGCTTCCTGATCATATTGCTTTTGGCGCTGTCGATTTCCTCGGTGGCGGTGGCACAATCCGACCCCGTCGTCAATGAGGAGTTCGGGGTGACCGTGACTCCTCCCGAGGCCTGGGAGGCCTTGACGGATGACGACAGCGCGGTGGCAAGCTTTAAGCACGGCGAGTCGCAGAGTCAGATTCAAGTCATTGCCACCCCGCTGATGAACGACGAGGTAGCAGACGTCTTCTTCGACACCTTTCATAGCACTCTTTCGGAGTCCGATTTTGAGGAGGTCTCTCGCGAGGAGACGGAGATCGGTGGCTTTGCGGGGACATCGGTGACCTACGAGTTCACCCACTCCGGCGTAACTCTTGCGATCAAGGTCTTCGAGTTCATGCACGACGATACGGCGTGGCTGGCGATCGGCTATATGCAGGATGACGAAGCGGACGAATATTCTCAGGCCTACTACTCGGTCATCGAGAATTTGAGCTTCGAAAATGGCGAGTGAGGGGCGTTTTTGAAAGAGATGGCATGAAAAATTAGCCCACGCATCGGTGAGATGCGTGGGCTTTTTGATTGAGGGCTGCACGATATTTTCGGTGACGGGATCGATGATGGGGCGACGCATGTGGAAAGGTGCCACGGGGAGGTTGAGCGCGTTGATGGTGGCGCTCATGATCACGGGACTGGCTGGCGTTGCCCTGGCCGAGGAGGAGCAACAGAGCGGTGAGGAACAGCGAAGGACGGTGGATCCCCTGGCCGAGGAAGTAGTCCTCTTCGATGGGGAAGTTCGGATCCCACGTCCCAGCGGTTGGGAGATCGTGAAACCGGGAGATAAGGCGGTGGCGAAGTTCCGCTCCACCGGAGACGATCACTCTCAGATCGAGGTGCGGGTAAGCGATTCGGTATCGGAGTCACGCTGGGAGCGCTATTGGCGAGCTTTCGACACGAATCTGCGCCGGGCAGGGTTTGATATCCTTCGGCCCCGCATGATGCAGTCCTACGGCGGAAAAGGAGGCCTCGCCTTTGAGTATCGCCTGGAGCAAGCCGAGGGAGAGTATTTCCTGCTCCAGGTGTGGCATACCCATCATAGAGACCGAGCGTGGATCTTTTCGGGGTTTTATCCCGCCGAGCGCCGTCAGGCCTATGGCGCCGACTTCATCAACGTGCTCGAACAGATCGAGTGGTGAGTCGACGACGAAAGATAGCGAGCACGAAGAACAAAGATAGGGCGAGCAGGACCGTCGGATCACGAGGTCGGGACGCCGCGGAACATCCGTTTGGCGGCGGAAGCGAGTCGGAGTCGAGGCGACAATGGGACTCGTCTTCGGTTTTATCAGCACATCGAAAGTGGTCCGGACACTGGGCGTCGCCGGTGCAGGAGATGGTGCAAAACCCTGTGCCCGTAGGGTGGCTTTCGATCTGGCAGAAGCCGGGACAATGTTGAAGATCGAGAGCGCAATACTCGCCGATATCGGCCAGGGGAATGTCACATACGCGACCGTATTCACCAGAGACGCAGGGGGCAGCCGGTGGACAATGTTCATCGAAGAGACATTCACTGCCGTGGCGAGGGTAGAGTTCGCATAAGCCGAGTTTGTCGTCGGCGCTGAGTTCGGATTGACTCCCATCGACGAGATAGTGGGCAGCCATGGTGGCGGCGTTATGAACCTGCGTGTGGTCCAGCCCCAGGACATGTCCCAACTCGTGGGTCAGGGCAGCCGGGAGCACCGCTGTGGGACGATGGGCGTCGTGGAAGTCGGGCATGGGCTGAGGGTCGAGGATCCAATCATAGGTGAGAGTATTGACGAAGATATCGATCCCAAGGGGGGGAGCGGGGTGAGGCCCGGTAAAAAGGGCCAGCGTGTGCGGGATCGCCTCGAAATCGTCGGAGAATTGCACGGCGATCTCGTCATCGGCGACGTCCTCCGCAGAGTGGCGAAGCCCACCCCATTCGAACCGTGCGTAGGAGCAGGGAACGTCATTCCAGGCATCCATGGCACGGCGAAGGGCCGTTTCGGCGTCGGCACCGGTGAGTCCATCGGGAGGCTGTCCGACGAGGACCACCGAAAGAGGGAACGCCTCCTCGGGAATCTCAAACCCCATAAATTCATAGGCCTGTAAGGATGAGAGCGAGGTCGGCGGGGGAATATTGTCCCCGTAGTAGACGAGGTGTGCCTCGCCAGGGCGGGGCAAGAAGATCCACAGCAGGACGATGGCGAGGGCGACGGCGTGTATCGAAGGGTGGGCGAAGGATATAGGTGGGCTGTGGGGCGGTGACGTCATTTCTTCAACGGTGTCGTCCGTCATCGCGACCACCTGCAGGTCGTTAACGTCAGGGGGGATCGGAGTGATCCGTCTCCGGCTGACGAGGAAGATAAAAGGTGATGGTCGCCTCTTCGCGTAGGCGTTCCAGCAGTTGGCGGCGATGACTCTCCAGAAGACTTCGGCGTGCCCGGTCGCGCAGAAGATCTTCTACTTCGTCAAAGCCCCGAATGCCGGGTTCGCGGCGTTCGTAGATCCAGTAGAGCTCGATTCCGGAGCCTCTGTCCACCGTGGCCACTCCCTCAGCGGGGGCGTCGTCGTCGAAAAGAATATCAGCCGATCGGCGGTGAAGTTGAGAAGCCTCGACCCAGCGCGGTTTCTGGTGGCGGATGCGGAAATCACTCTCGAGTTCAGAGGACAATTCGTGCAGATGCTGTGCGTCGTCGACGTCCTGGATGCGATCGCGAATTTTACGGCGTACAGGGTCGTCTTCTGCTTCTGCTGGCGGGAGATCGCCGAAGTCGATGCTGATGAGCTCGACATGGATACGTTCGTTGGCGGGACGGCGTTTGGCGATGCGCTGGTAGTGCTGGCGCAATTGTTCTTCGTCAATTCTGTCAACTCCTGCTTCGCGTTCAAGCGTCATCTCCACGGCCATCTTGTCACGGATCTCGCGCCGATAGTCTGATGCGCTTACGTCGCGTGCGGTCAGATAACGATGAAAGGAGTCGGAGGAGCCGAATTTGGTATTCTTCCGGTGCTTTAATTTTCGATCGACTTTGTCCTCCGGGACCTGGATATCCTGATCCCGGACGTATTCCCGCAACAACTCTTGATCTACCAGGCGTTGTAGGACGCGTTCTCGTCGCTCGGAACGCAGGGAATCGTCGAAGGGGCGTTGGGAGTGGCGGTACAATTCGTCGAGGCGCTCCAGGCGGTCATCGACCTCCTGTCGGGTGATCTCGCGGTCGTTGACCACGGCCAGCACCTCGAGCTCGGTCAGATGCTCAGAGTCGGTGTCGACGCGCTGTGGCGTAGAGATACGCTCCGGCGGATAGCTCTCGTCGGGGCCGGCTTCACAGCCGGTGACCACGCAGGGGAGCAGAATGGCCATTGCAGCCATCGCCGTGGTGATGGTGGGGAGGATATCCATTCAGCGTCACATCTTCTCGAAAATGCGTAACGGAGATCGTTGGGCCCGCATCCATGGACCTTCAACCGTAGCACAAAATGAATTTCAGGGCCGATTCCATTCCCGGCGCATAAGATCGGGGCTTGTAATAGAAGTGGGAATAGATACGGGATATGTGTACCAGATGGTGAGAGAGGAGGAAAAAAATTAGATCCAACACAGGGGGACAGACGTTGAGATCGGAATGGGGGAAGTGGAGCCAGGACCGAAAAAAAAGAAAATAGGAGATAGCGATGAGACCGTCTTCGGCACTCGCCATCAACGTCACGGTATTGATCGGATTATTCGCGGCGCTCTTGACCTACGACATCGTGGTCAGAGACATATTATTGGGAGGATGCCAGCCTCCCCCGCCGTCGACGCTCGACGATCCGATAGCGGACGGCGAAGAGCCCGCACTATTGTGGGGTGAAGATGCGGTGCGAGATCTGACATTTCCCTGTGAGTACAAGATGACGACGAAAGAGGAGTGAGCGAGATGACAATGCCGAAGGTCCTGGAGATCCACAGCCATTCTACGACGAGTGACGGAGCCTACGATCCGCAGCGCATGGCGCAGTTGATGGCCGAACATGGTGTGGAGTTGTGGTCGCTGACCGATCACGACAGCGTCGATGGATGCGAGAAGGCGGCCGAGGCTGCTCGAGAGGAGGGAGTGGAGTTCGTTTCCGGAATCGAGATCAGCGCCGATCTGGAGGGAGACTCCATTCACGTATTGGGGTACGGGATCGACATCGAAATGGAGCGGTTTCGCCAATTTGGACGGGAGATGGTGGTGGCCAGGCGCCGGCGAATGGAGGCGATGGTGGAGCGCATGGGGGAGCTGGGCTACCCCGTGGAAATGGAGGTGGTCCGCGAGCAGGCCGGAGGTGGGAATATGGGCAGGCCCCATCTCGCGAAGGCTCTCGTAGAAGTGGGCCATGCCGAGAAATTGCAAGAGACCTTCGACCGCTGGTTGCACGACGGAGGGCCGGGGTATGTGCCTTTGACCCGGCCCACCGTGGAGGAATCGATCGAGATGATAAGAGCCGCAGAGGGGTTGGTCGTGCTGGCACATCCGGGGCGCTATCGAGATCTCACCAATTATATGGAGGGCTGGCGCGATGCCGGACTGTGGGGGCTGGAGGTGCGCCACCCGTCGCATAGTACAGAAGAGGAGCATCGGCTCGTGGAGCTGGCCGATCGCTTCGGCTTCGGCAAGACGGCGAGCAGCGACTGGCACGGGCATAAGCCGGGGGCTGTAGAGAGGCTGGGGGAGGTGGTATTTCCGACCTCCTGGCGCGAGGAATTTCTGGAGGCCCTGAAGTTCTGAAGGACTTCAAAATCAGCGAAAGAGATCGAGCTGCACCGGAGCTCCCACTCCGTCGGCGTCGAGGCGCAGACCGAGACCGAGAAGTCGCACCGGATGGTCGTGGCGGGCCACGGCCTGGCGCATCAACTCCTCGTAGG
Source organism: Myxococcales bacterium (assembly GCA_007131755.1). Lineage (GTDB taxonomy): Bacteria > Myxococcota_A > Bradymonadia > Bradymonadales > Bradymonadaceae > SLJM01. The sequence goes on from SLPW01000409.1 coordinate 11,364, forward strand.
TCTCGGGGCGTGGCTCTGTATAGGCCGATCGCTCCAGGGTGGTCTGACGGAAGTCGCTGAACTTCACCTTCACGAAGAGAGCGCGGATCGGAGGGGGATCGTCACGACGTCGGTAGCGATCCAGGAGAGTCGGGAGCAGAGATTTGATATGTTCGACGCAGGCGTCGGCGTCGGGTAGATCCGTGGAATAGGTATTTTCGACGCTGATACTTCGGGGAATGCGCTCGATACGCAGGGGACGATCGTCGATGCCACGACACAGGTCGTAGAGGCGCCGGCCCCGTTTTCCAAATCGCCGCCACATCTCTTCTTTGCTCAATCGCTGCAGGTCACGGCAGGTACGAAATCCAAGCCGATGAAGGGTGCGACAGGTCACCTTTCCCACGCCGGGGATGGCCTTCACCGGGAGAGTGCGCACAAATTCTGCGGCCTCGCCGGGTGGAATGACGGTGATCCCGTCCGGTTTGTCCAGGTCGCTGGCGACCTTGGCCAGAAATTTGTTGGGTGCCACACCGGCAGAGGCCGTCAAGGCGAGCTCGCGACGGATACGGCGACGGATCTCTTCGGCGATCAAGGTGGCGCTGCCGCGACAGCGCGCGGTGCCGGTGACGTCCAGATAGGCCTCGTCGAGAGACAGCGGCTCGATACGATCCGTATATTCGGCGAAGAGCTCTCGAATTCGTGCGCTCTCGCGGCGGTAGACCTCCATGCGGGTGGGGATGATCTCCAGATCGGGGCACAGGCGCATGGCGCGGGCAGAGGACATCGCCGAATGGACGCCGAAGGTGCGAGCCCGATAGTTGGCTGTAGCGATGACGCCACGGCGGTCCGGGCGACCTCCCACGGCCAGTGGGATGTCTCGAAGTGTCGGATCGTCTCGCATCTCGATGGCTGCATAAAAACAATCCATATCGATGTGGATGATCTTTCGCATTGGCGACGGTGGCATCGAAGAGATCGCAGATCGAAAGAGTGGGGGGAATTCCTGACCGCAGCAGGATCTCCAGTGTGCGAGGCGCCGTCAACGGAAAGGGTTTGTCTGAATGAGTCCCAGCTATTGACTCTGAGGTGGGATCTACTTATCAATCGCGCTGTCGGTCGTTAGGGACGACCCCCGCGCAATGCCGGTGGGGTATTTTTTTCAACTCGCGAAGGAGAGGAAAAATGAAGAGGTATACCCGTAATTTGGCAGTGGGACTGGCGATTGTGTTCGCCGCCGGTTGTGGTTCGGAGGGAGAGCAAGGGCCTCCGGGAGAAACTCATGATGTGACGACGGAGCGCATCGAAGATCACGATGACTGCACCGGTGGCGGCGTCGATATCCTCATCAATGATGTCGTCGCCTCCACGGTCTGTGACGGTGAAGATGGAGTCGGTGACGCTCCGGAGGTAGACACTGAGCGCCACGAAGACCACGCAGATTGTCCCGGGGGCGGTGTCGATATCATTGTCGACGGAACCGTCAGTGACGTGATCTGCGATGGTGAGGACGGCGAGGAAGGACAGGCGCCGCAGATCGTCATCGAAGAAGATCCGGAAGATTGTGGCGATGCCGGCGGAGTCGCAGTGACTCTCGGCGACGAAGACCCCTTTCCGATCTGTAACGGAGAAGATGGTGCCGGAGAAGGTGGCGAAGTTCCCGAGATCGTCATCGGCGAGCCCTCCGATTGTGGCGATGCCGGCGGCTATAGCCTGACGATCGGCGAAGAAGACCCCATCGATATCTGCCACGGCGAAGCCGGAACTGGCGAAGGCGGCTCGGATGTCGAGATCGTGGAGCTCGAGCCCAGTGACGTCGGACCCTGCATTGAAGGCGGACTCGAGATCACCGTCACCGATAGCGACGGCAACGACGAGACCTTCGTCATTTGCGGTGTAAGCCCCATCGATCCTCCTGAGATCGGGTGGTGCAATACCTCTTATCCCGGCAGCATCGAGATGCTGGATATTGGGTCCGCTGTGGTCTACGGACAGGTCTATGTCGAGGACTTTACCGGCGATCAGCCGGCGACGCTCCCGGAAGATGACTTCGTAGCGGCCCTCGGATATGTGGAAGCCGCGGCCGATCCGGTCGACGACGTCGATCCCACCGATGGTGCCTGGGAGTGGATCGAGGCCGAACTCAACGAAGATTTCGAAAATGGAAATAACGACGAGTTCATGGCCGACTTCTCCGAAATTGACGCCGGTGAGTATTACTACCTGTATCGCATGAGCGTCGACGGCGGAGACAACTGGGTCTATTGCGGCCTCGACGGAGATTTCGACGCCGGAGACTACGACGCTTCGGAAGACGCCGGATGGATGGAGGTCAGCAGTGTGGAGCCCGGGTTGCTCGCCGGCTGGGATTTCCAGGGAGCAAATTTGAGTGCCACCCGAGGACAAGACGGCAATGCCTACGCGATGTTCAGCGACGGCGATGAATCGGATCCGGTCGGGTCGTCGACGTTTTTCGGTGGCGGTCAATCCCACTGGGCAGCCGCCGGTGTCTGGATCACTGAGGACGAATTTCCTCCAAGTGATTTCGAAGACCTCGAGTATTTCGGGTTTTATTCGGCTGCTTTCGCGTCTTTCGACGAATTCACTGTGAACGGTGAGTTCCGACGTACTGGCGAAGGTCCTAAGCAATTCCAGATTGTCGCAGAATTCGATGATGGTGCGCTGGCGATGCTGGAA
>SLPW01000628.1 GCA_007131755.1 Myxococcales bacterium
AGTATAGACAAAGATTCAGAAAAAACCTGCGTCTCCGAAGAGCATCCGCAAGCTAAACCGGCGATCGAGATTGTCAAGCGACGATCTGTGGGAGCGCCTCACATCAACCCCGCCATTCGCATAACCATTTCACTGTAGACAAAGGGACTTGCATAACCGGGGGCGACGAGCCCGTCTTCGCTCTGAGCCTCCAAAGTTTTCGTTCCGACGTCGATCTGAACGACCCGATGTCCGAAATCGGCCAACCCGTCGGCCAACTCCGGATCATCCGGGGACGGCGAAGCGGAAAATCCGTCCGGAACGTATTCGGCGAGTTCGTCGCTCCCAGAGCCCGCCAGATAGACTCGGTCCGTATCATCGGCACTATTTCCGACGAGGAAGATCGTCACCGGCTCTCCCATCATGAGCTCCATTGTGATCGACACCAGAGCGTCGACCTCGGGGACGGAGGTGTCCATTTGACCGATGGCGATTTCTACATTGTCTCCGTCGTCGTTGCGCACGTCACCGGCGGCGAGCCCGTCGGGATTGACGGCGGTGATAAAATGCCAGAACCCGGCGTCAAGATCGGGGAGAGCCAGGATTTCGCGCCGAATATGCTCTGCGGTCCACGCACCACGGCGGCTCGTACCGTCGATCCCCGACAGGAGCAAAAAGCGCTGTTGCTCTTCGCCACCGACGGTTTCCACGCGCAGCGGGAGACCTCCAGCCGACGTCCCCACCTGCCGGGAGCGATAGGACCAACCATCTTCCGTCGTCATATCATCGAAGGCGACTTCGTCACCCCCGAGGGGAAAACTATCCCACGTCCACTGGGCGGCGGCCTCCATGGCAAGTTCCATTCCCTCTAACTGCAGATGGGGATCGGCCTGCTCGGCAACATCAAACATCGCGGTGACGATGGGTCGTTCCATATCCAATCCCACATAACTTCCCATCGAGCCCGGTGAAGCGCCGAGATCGAGCACCCCGAAGTCTTGCCCCATAGCCTGTGCCATCGCCTCTGCCAGCGGCTCGGCCGGTCCGTCGTAGTCGAACCCCGCAACGCAGCAGCGCAGAGTCACCATCGCCGACAGCCCGGAGGCGTCAATGGCATTTTGGATCGTCTCCGTCTCCGGCTCGCTTGCAGCGCTCTGTCCTCCCGGACCTCCCGACTCGAAGTTGCTTGCCGGAAAATTTCGATTCAAGGTGATCCCGTTGGCGTTTTCGCGAAGATAATCGGCGACGCCGTCGGGATTGCCGGACTGGATGAACAAGACCTGGATGCCATGATCTTCGGCAAAGCCGGCTTGCAATTCGGTGCGAAACCGCTCCCCGGAGGTGACGGTGAGGCGTTCGTCGCCGTGAGTGGCAGAAATGACAAATAATAGCGGCCCTTCTTCCCCGAAGTATTCGACGATGATCGGGCGTTGATTGACACTTTGCCCTCCCACCCATCCCGGATCCTCTCCCGGAACCGGTGGATCTCCCGGGACCGTACCCGGTGAATCGTTTTGATCGGGCTGATTCTGATTTGCTGGCGGGTCAGCATCGGGATCAATTCCCGTGTCCACATCGGCGCCAGTGTCTCGCTCGACTCCAGCATCGGGGATGTAGTCTATGCCTTCGAAGACGCAGACCTTCTCGTTCCAGAAAATACCACCACCGGAGGCGCAGCGCTGGCCACTGGGACAGTCCGCATCGCTGCCGCACTCCGATTCGCCTGTACACCCGACGAAGACGGCGAATCCCACGATGATCCCCGCCAACAGCAATGCCGTCTCGAATGGATTTCTGGGCTTCATAGTCACATCCGAAGTCTTCGACCGTGTCGACACGAAAGATATTATACCGACCAATGCCGATCTACTTTAAGAGGCGGTGCCCCTACGACCGTAGCTGCCCACTCCGTCCCACGGCAAGCCGCAAGATTTCTCTTATGCCCCATCGAATCTCTACGGAATCTGAGCTGGCTCCCAGGGCTCGCCCTGATCGTAAATGAAACGCTCTCCATCATAGACGACGTCGAGCCAGGCCGGACGGGCTTCGTCTCCCCCGGCGTCCGAATCAACCGCAGCGTCGGCATCAACCGACGTATCCTGTCCCCCCTGACGTATCGGAGGCAAATCAATTTATGTCGTCGATCCTCGTCAACGAAGCTCACCAATGATGAGGAAGAAGCTTGCGCTATTCAACCAGCGAGTCGAACTCTTCGGGATCGCAGCGTCCCTCCAACACGTCCAGCATGGCGTCGAAGGTACGCTCAAAGCGCCGTTCGAGGCGAAAGGCCATGGCCTCCCAATTTTCCAGATCCCAGAAAAGGGGCAGGAGCTCTTCCACCTCGTCGAGATGAGCCCGAAATTGCTCCACGAACTTCCCGCCTCGCTCCTCGTCCCCGCCGAGGGCACTGCAGACGAATCCCATCAGGGGCCGAACCAGGGCCCACCGCCCATCGTTACTGTCGGCGCGCTCCAAAAACTCGATGGCCTCGTCAGTTCCTTGAGATCGAAGCAGCTCCTCGGCAAAAGCCGCCAGCCATTGGGGCTCGACGTCGCGCCGCTGAGCCTCTCCGATATGCTCGAAGGCCTCGTCCACATAGCCGGCCATCAACTCCGCTACGGCCAGCGTTCCCAGATAGGTGCCCAGGCGCCCGTCACCGCTGCTCACCAATTGGCGGAGCACTTCCAGCGCCTTCTCTGCTCGCCCCAGAGAAAGGGAGACCACCGCCAAATTATATTGCGAATCCCGGTCCTCCGGCGCCAACTGGGCTGCCTTCTCCGCCCACCTGGCGGCCAGTTCGACGTCGCCGATCTCCACGGCGGCGCGTACGGCGCCGTTGAGGGCCTCCAGGTCTTCTCCATCCAAGTCCAGGGCCCGGCGAAACGCGTTCAGCCCTTTTTCTCCATGTCCCATGGACAGATAGGTCTGCCCCAACTGACGCCAGGCGACCCGGTGGCGCGGATTGAGCTCCAGGACTTTTTCAAAGGCCACCGCTGCGTCGGCAAAATGGTCCAGATACCAATAGCTCAACCCCAGCATAAACCAGGCCTGCGGATCATAGGGCCGATGCTCCAGCATCTGCTCATAGGCCACCACGGCATCGTCGACGCGCCCCACCTCGTACAACAACTCCGCCGCCATCTCCCACAGCGTGGCATTGTAGGCGGCAAAGCGTGCCGCCATCTCCAGATAGTGAGCCGCCGCAGCCAGCTCGTCCTCGTCTTCCAATAACAAGGCCAACCGATACGCCGTCTCCGGACTCTCCAATCCACGATCCAGGGCCTGACGATAGCAGTCCACGGCCTCCTCGACGCGATCCATGTCCAGGTAGAGGTCGCCGACAAAACCCATATGGCGAGGCTCGAGGGTGCTCACCGCACGCAGACCATCGAGCAGGTCCAGCGCGGACTCGAAATTCCCCTCCATCACCAGCGCCTCACACTGCGCCAATTGCAACCCCACATCCTGGGCGTGGTGCTTCAACGCCCGCCGCAACACCCCTCTGGCTTCGTCCACCAGGTGACGCCCCACGAGGAGCACCGCATACGCGAGCGCCACATCGCGATCTTCGGGTCCCCGCGACGAATACGCCTGGTTTGCCGCCGCCAGCGCCCCCGAATAATCGTCGGCCTCCAGAGCCCGCAAAATCCCTCGGGGCAGATCCTCGATGGCGCCCGACAACACCGCCTCCAGCGTCATCACCACCGGGGTTACCTCCACGGCGTCCTCGAAGCCTTCTTTGATGGCCATTACGTCCTCGTCGACCGTCGTCATCTCACTG
>SLPW01000151.1 GCA_007131755.1 Myxococcales bacterium
CGAGGCGATCGACGATCCCGACGACGTGCGCCGCGTCGATGGTGGCTGGGAGGTCCGGGCCGGAGCTCGTGTACGCGTAGAGCTGTCCATGACCGTGCCGGCCAGACGCTATCATGTGGCGCTCGTGGACTGGTTGCCAGCGGGATTCGAGCCCCTGAACCCGGCGCTCTCGGTAACCTCCGTGGAGAGCGATCTGACGCGGGCCAGCAGTGACGCCAGGCGCTGGGGCTGGTGGGGTTGGCCCTGGTACGAGCACCAGAATTTGCGCGATGAGCGCGTCGAGGCCTTCGCCTCGCTGGTCAGTCAGGGAGTCTATACGTATAGTTACGTCGCGCGAGCCACGACACCCGGGGAGTTCATCGCCATGCCGGCGAAGGCCGAGGAGATGTACCATCCGGAGACCTTCGGGCGCAGTATGAGTGAGATCGTGCGGGTGGTGGGGGAGTGACGCTCGCCCCACCCTCGGCGCGGACAACGCGCCATCAGATGGGGTGACCACAGGCGCCGTAAACAACACGGCGCGGCGCGTAAACAGCAAGCACGCGCAACTGCGACCTTCGTTGACGGTAAGAGGTTGTCGAGGCTCGGGACTGCGAGAGCGTGGCCGTTGCGGGTGCTAGTAGTTTACCCGCCGCCGAAGCGTCGTTTGCTGAGGCCTGTGGTGACCCGGTCTGACCGAAGGGAGGGCCGAGGTTACGCAGCCGGGGGAAGAGTAGGCGAAGCCTGCGGGTTGTTGGAGACGATAGCGTCCGCGCTATCGGCAGTGGCCGGAGCGTAGTTTGCGAAGGCCCGGCAGAAGGAACGTTGGGATGAGACTTTCTCAGGGTAGATATCATGAGAACAACGAATTCTCCTCTGCGTCTGATGCTCTTCGACGCCACCTGTACGGGAAAGCCCCTGCGTCCGGGGTTGACCCATAGCTGGGTGGCCGGAGGATGGCTATATCAAAAGATGGGGCGCCTCGATGAAGTACGGGGCGTGGAGAGTTGGGAAGAGGGCCTTCGGTGGCTGGCCGAGGTGGAGTCGGAACGTCCCATTGCGGAGATTCAGTTCTGGGGGCACGGAAAGTGGGGAAGCGCGAAGGTGGACCATCACGTTCTCGACGTGCGGGCGTTGGAGAAGGGACATCGCTACCGCCCGTTATTGGAGGCGATTCGCGATCGGCTGGTGGGTCCCGAGGCGCTGTGGTGGTTTCGAACCTGCGAGACCCTGGGCTGTGAGCCGGGTCACGAGTTTGCCCGGCGCTGGACGCAATTCTTTGAGTGCCGGGTGGCGGGCCACACCTATATCATCGGGCCCTGGCAAAGTGGGCTGCACTGTCTGAAGCCCGGGGAGGAGCCGGATTGGCCGGTGGACGAGGGGCTGGCGGAGGGCACGCCGGAGAATCCGAAGAAGGCGCTGTGGTCGAAGTCTGGCGAGCCCAATACGATCAGTTGTCTGGATAACGACCACCTGTGTCTGGAGCGATGAGCGTCAGTCCTCCTCGGGAGAGGTGGTGAAGCCGGCGTCCTCGCGAATGCTCTTTAGCTTCTGGGTGGCCGTAAAGGACCAGTGTTCCGGGAGGTAGCGCCGTACCATAAGTACGGAGCAGGGAGCCTGGTCGGCGACGACGTCGGGGATGGCGCCGAAGAGGACGTTTCGCATCTTGAATTCCCGGGAGGCGCCGATGATGACCAGATCAGCAGGGGCGGAGTCGAGTTGACTCTTGATCCCGTCGGTGACCCGGTTGGCGCGCTGGACGTGGTAGACCACCTCCACTTCGCCGCGGTCGATGACTTCGTCGACGATTTCGGTGACGGACTGCACGATGCGTTTTTCCTCGGCCTCTACGTCGACCTCCTGTTTGACGACGCGCAATAGATGGACGGTGGCGCCAGTATTGCGTGCGATGCGGGTGGCCACTTCCAGTCCCAATCGAGCATGTACGCCGCCACCCCAGGGAAGGAGAATGTCGTCGATCACATCGAGCCCCCGGTCCTTGAGCATTCCCATGTCGCAGGTGGCGTCGCGAATCAACCCCTGGACGGGGCTTTCGTAGATGCGCCCGATATTGAATCCACCCTCCCAGCCCATCAAGAGCATATCACCGCCCAGTGCAACTGTGTCGCCCTGGAGGACACCGAATGGATCGTGGGCCACGGAAGGATGAGCGGATAGTTTCGGGGCTGTGGAGTCGTCGGCCGCCTCTTCTCGGAAGTCCTCGATCAGCGAACGGATGCGCTGTACGGAATCCTGGTCTTCCATGCGGGTGCGCGCAGCATCGAGGGTGGTCTGAATGGGAACGCGGACGACGTGCAATCCATACACTTCGCCGCCTTCTTCTTTGCCGCGGGCGATGAGCATCGCCAGTTGAAGAAGTGAACGCTCCGTGTCGGGATTTGCCAGAGCCACAGCGACTCGCCGAGCGCTATAGGGTTCGATATTGCGCTTTGCGGCGATGGGTGTGGCGGTCTCAGCAGTTTCGGCGCCCGGGGATTCGGTGGGGGTGTAGAAAAACGTGGAGATCAGGCCGATGGACTGGGTGCGCTCTTTGAGGGCGGGCAGGCTGTGGGTGATTTCGACGTTCTTTCGAGCGATGACGAAATACCAGGCCAGGCTCATGATGATGAGGGCGATGACGGCAATGATGGAGATCGGGTCGGAGAGGACGATGATCGTCAGACAGGCGCCGGCGGCAAAGATCTGCATGAAGGGATAACCGGGAGCCCGATAGGAGGGCCTGTACCAGTCGGGGTTGGCGGCGCGCAGGACGATACAGCCGATATTGAGAGCGGCGTAGCTATATAACTGAAGGACACTTGCGATCTGTGCCAGAAGGGCCAGGTCATCGAGGGTGATGAAGACCATGGCCAGCACTCCCGTGATGGCGATGGCTCGATGGGGGGTCAAGAACGTTTTGTGAATCTTGCTGAAGAGGCCCGGAGCCATGCGGTCTCGCGCCATGGCGAGGTTGATGCGCGAGGCGGCGAGGATGCTGGCGTTGGCAGAGGAGATGGTGGCCAGAAGACCGGCGGTGACGATGGCGATGGCGCCCAGGGGACCGAACATGATCCGTCCCGCTGCCGAGAGGGGATCCTGGGCGTCGGAGATCTGAGGCCACATTCCCGCCATCACAACCAGAATACAGACGTATAATATGGTGACGATGAGTACGGATCCGATGAGTGTCCGCGGAAGATTTACGCTCGGGTTTTTGATCTCTTCGGAGACGGCGGCGATCTTGACGAAGCCCAAAAAGGAGACGAAGACCAGAGCGATAGTCTCGAAGATGGGCATCGTCCCGTCATTGCGGAAAGGTCTGAAGCTGGAGGGATCGACGTGGACGAAGCCCACGGTGGTGATGATGCCCAAAATCGCCAGAAGGACGACGACGATATAAAATTGGGTGCGTCCGGATTGCTTGGCGCCGATCACGTTGAGCAATGCCAGGAGTGCACCGCCGACCATAGCCGGGATCACCGGGCCTTCGACGCGGGTCAAGATCGAGAGGGCATCGAAGCGATTGCCCAGTTGGTGGAAGACCTGGATGACGTATTCACCCATTCCCACCAGATAAAAGGCGATGGCGAAGGTCAGGCTCAGCCAGATCCCGACCCCGGAGATGGCCCCGAACATCGGACCCAGCGAGCGGGAGACGAAGTAATAGTCTCCTCCCGACTTGGGCATTCCCGTGGCCAACTCGGCGGTGCTGGCGGCAGTCATGGCGCAAACCATTCCGGCCGCCAGGAAGGACAAGATCGCCGAGGGGCC
>SLPW01000313.1 GCA_007131755.1 Myxococcales bacterium
AATTGAGCGCCACCGCATAGCGCGCCCCGGCGACGCGGGCTATCTCTTCCTCGAAGCGCTCCACCGCCGGACCCGTCGTCAGCCACTGACCGCGCAGAACCCGCGCCACCGCCTCGATATCGGCTTCGTCGATCCACTGCTTTCCGTAGGGAATGAACTCCTCGCTCATGCCAACCCCGTAGGAGATCGAATAGCCCCGTATAATTCCTCGGTGCTCATCCACAGTTCGTTTTCGTCAGAGCGGTATCGAAATCCCTCTTCTACTCTCCTTCCCGCCTCTTGCGTCCACTTTCCGTTGTCCGTCCACCACGAAAATTCGGGGGTGATGACGTAAAACTTCCCCATATCCAGGGTGTGGCGGCCGTCGGCTTGCGAGATCATCACCTCGTGGAGCTTTTCTCCGGGACGCACCCCGACGATATCCAACTCACAATCAGGCCCGATGGCCCGCGCCAGATCGACGAGCTTCATGCTCGGAATCCTGGGCACGAATACCTCACCACCGCCCATCCGACACAGGCTGTTCAAGACGAAGCGCGTCCCCTGCTCCAGGGTGATCCAGAACCGCGTCATCTCCGGATGGGTCACCGTCAGGCGACCCCCTTCTCTCTGCTCCAGAAAACGGGGAATCACGCTTCCCCGGCTCCCCACCACATTTCCGTAGCGCACCACCGCAAACCGGGTCGGCGACGAGCCGGCATAGGAATTTCCGGCCACGAATAATTTGTCGCTACAAAGCTTCGTCGCCCCGTATAGATTGACCGGATTGCAGGCCTTGTCCGTCGACAGGGCGATCACCCTCTTCACGCCCCGATCCAGAGCGGCGTCGATGATATTCTGTGCCCCCAACACATTGGTGCGAACCGCTTCGAAGGGATTGTACTCACAGGCCGGCACCTGCTTTAGCGCCGCTGCGTGCACCACGTAATCCACTCCCTGAAAGGCCCTCAATAGCCGCTGGCGATCGCGCACATCGCCCAGAAAGAATCGAAGCCGCGAGTCCCCGGCAAAGGGCGCCTCGCGCTGCATCTGATACTGCTTGAGCTCATCGCGACTAAAGATGATGCATCGCTCCGGATCGTATTCCCCGAGCACCATCGCAGCGAAGCGGCGGCCAAACGACCCCGTCCCGCCCGTGATCAACACCGAGCTTCCATCGAACATCGATACTCCCCCCTGCCGAATTGTGATGCTGCCCCTCTGGTGGGATTACAATCCCCTCTAAAACTCATCGCTCACGGCGAGGCGACAAGTTCAATTGGCCTGAAGCTCAGGATCCCAAAAACTCGCCACCTCCCCCCTCATGACCTATCCTGCGCCCACCTTCGTCGTCGCTGACACGTCTTCGTCCCCTGCCTCCTGCTTTCTTCCCCATGAATTTCGTCGAATCCCCGCTGTTGGCCGTCATCGCCATCGTCACCGTCGCCACCGTCCTGGCCCTGATCCGGACCGTCAAGCGCGACCGATGCCTGATGCACTTTCACGACTATCACGTCTCACTGGCCGAAAAAGACGGCACCGTAACCTGGGGCACCGTGGACGTCGCCAATTCGGGCCTCGAGCTCTTCTATCCCGACTCGCGCCGCTCCCCGAAGGGCTTCTGGAAGCGAAGCGTCCTCTTCTTCAAGGACCAATACGAGTCGATGGATGGCATCTATCGCAGCACCGTCGGGCTCTCCGACGAACAATGCGAGCGCCGCGCGAGATATCTGAAGCGAACGGCCAACCCCGGATTTCTTCGCCGCCTGTGGCGCCAGTTGCGAAACTGGATGGGAATGATTCGAGACTCCGTCGTCCAGGCCGTCACCCTGGCCATCGGCGCCGCCCGCACGCGGGCCCGACCGGGCGTGGCGGTCCTGACCCGCGACGAGGAACAGGTCTCCACCCTTTCCTCCGAGGTCGTCGGCCACAGGGGAAACGCCTACGACCCGATATTGGAGCGCCATCTCTTCACCCGCGTCATCGTCCAGGTCACCCGTCATGGAGTCCCCCACAACTACTGCGGCTACCTCGCCGACTATACCAAAGAATTTCTCGAAATTGTCGACGCCGAGGTCAACTCCGAGGACGCCCACTTCGAGCCCCACCCTCTCAACGTCGACGACGACTCCATCGACGGCATCCAGATCTCCTACGAGGACGACGAGCTCGTGGTGACGAACGAAACCGAGAATATGCTTCTCTTCAAAGAGCTCCTCCACGACGACCGCTATATCCCCATCGGAGCCGTCCTCCCCGTAGACTTCAGCGCCCGCTTTCGCATCGGAAGCGATATCGACCCCCATCGAGTCAAGGTCATCATCGCCGCCGCCGGCCGCGTCGACATGCTCGTGCCCCGCTCCCACGCCATCGTCCGCCATGGCGTCAGCGCCCTCGACGAAAGCGCGTTGGAACTCCCCACCTGATCGTCCCGGCTTGTCGAACGCTTCTAGGGTTATGAACTCCCTGCCACTGCGGCCAGTCGTCGCGAAGTCATTCGAGCGCCGGCGATATTGCGTGCCGCCGGCCCGAGCTCCAACTCCGCAAGTGGCCCACTGACGTGGAGCCCCGGCTTCCACTGCAGCGCCTCATCGACGATTGGAAACCCACAGGAGGCACACACCAGATCCAGTGCCTCCATCGCCTCGGCCAGCCAACTTCGATCCGGCCTCGGAGGCTCGAATCCGGTGGCCAAAACGACCGCGTCACCCCTGACAACGCTGCCGTCGCAAAGGCCGAGTTCGATGCCCGAATCATCGACGACTCGACTGGACTCGATCTCACTGACGCTCCAATCGATCCGCCCCCACTGGACGTGATGCTGGAAGGCACGGGCGATATCTCGAGGCATCGAGCCCCGATGGCGGGCCTCGGTTATGGCCTGTCTGCGCTCCCTATAATCCTTGAGCTTGCGAAAGGGAACCTGACAGCGGGGGCCGACCCAACAGGGCTCACTATCGAATTGATGGACTCGCAACCCGTGCCGACTTATGACTCGAACCCCCGGCCCCCTTTTGCTCGCCAGGCGAAGAGCGAACTGTGCCGCCGAGATTCCGAAACCGATGATCATGACCTCATCGGCCTCTTCGCATCGGCCGATTTCAAAATCCATATCGAAGAGATGCCACACCCTGGCTCCCTGAGACTCGAGTTCCCTCGCCCAACCCGGCCAGGTCAGGCTCTCGGCGCTCCCCATCGCCAATACAACACGACGAGCCTCCAACAAGCCTTGATCGGTCTCCACCCGAAATCCTGTCTGATGACACCCCGACAAACCCACAGCCCGTCCCTTCTTTCGCACCGACGTTAGGTCTCCTTCTTCACAGATATGCGAACAATGAGCTTCGAACAGCCGCAACGAGGGGCGTGCGTAAGGCGGCCGAAAGCTCGCTACGCTGCGACCCGGTCCCTTCTTTGCGAAGTGGTCAAGTCCCATGGGGTCCAGACCCACGTGATGGACCACGGGAGAACGCAAATGAGTCATTCCCGTATTTTTCGTGCAATGTCTCCACCGGGCCATCGGCTCCTCGAAGGGATCGAGCACGACCAACCGGTCCGCGGCCACACCACATCGATGGATCAACACATTTGAAAGATGAGTCCCGTGAATCCCCCCTCCAATAATCAACCAATCCAACATCGTCGACCTCAAGGCTCATAGTCCCTCGCGACTGTTAGCATTCCGTCCCTACGGGGAGCGCGGCCAGCTTGGCCGCATTGCGGGCTGGCAGCCTGCGCTCCGACAGGTGTAGGCCGCATAACTCCAGGAGCCCACTGAACGCTTCGTCGCGACTGTGATTCTCTCACACGCCGACAGATGCAAATGATTTGCATTTGCATCTGTCGGCGTTCCTTGCTTATAACTTGGGGAGGCTGGATGTGTAAACCTTCTCTACTGAACCGCGAACTTATAATGCACTTACCGGAAGGAATTTTGCCCATGCCCCAGGCTGCCGTCCTCACGGCGGTCGCAATTCCCGTCGTTGTCTGGTCCATGATCGGACTTCGACGCGAACTGAGCGAGGCCGGTCCCCGTCGACGTGCTCTGCTCGGGTTCGGCGGGGCACTCTTATTCGGGCTGACCTTATTTCCGCTGCCCGTTCCGCCCCTGGGATTTAGCCTTCACCTCTGTGCTGCCCCTCTGCTGGGATTGTTGCTCGGCCTTCGGCCTGTGGTGGCTTTGACTACTTTGAGCCTCCTTGCGCAGCTCCTCTTTGCTGCCCACGGTGGGTTTTCTACTCTGGGAGCAAATATCATCAACCTTGGGGTGGTGGGTCCGGCAGTGGCTATCGGCCTATACAGGCTGGTCCCGAAGAAGATGCAGGGCCGTCTGTCCGCCGGGATTTGTTGCGGTCTTGGAAGCCTGGGGGTCTACGCGGCAACGATCGCCACACTCATTATCGGTTTTCAGCTCACTGCTTCGACACAGGACTATCTTTCGACACTCCTTTTCGGGCTGGCCATGTTGGTGGTTCCCCTGGTGATGGCCGAAGGGGCACTGAGTGCCGCACTATACGGTGCGATCCGCGCCCGCATCCATGAGTCCAGATCGTATCTTCGAGACAAGTCACGCGCCGCTGGTGCCGCGGTGATGGGACTGCTAGCCATCGTATTTGTCCCTCGCAGTGTCGTCACACATGGTGATCATAGCGACAGCGAGCATAGCCATGATGGGCACGGCCACGGTCATAGTCACGGCGGGCACGAACACCATGATGGCGGGCACGTTCACGATCACAGTCACGGCGGGCACGTCCACGATCACGGCGGCCACGCTCATGAGCACAGCGGTCATGGCCATCATCATGAGGGACTGGAAGGCTTCGATCATCTGATCTTCGAAGAAGCTGCAGAGCAAGCGGGAGTGACCATTCGCCAAGTGGACCTCTTCAGTTCCACCTTGAGCGAACCCTTATACTTCCTTGCCATCTTCGCCAGCGGATGTCTCGTCGGCTGGAGTTGGTCTCGTCTCTCTTCAACCACCTCAAAAAAGGGCGGAGAAGGATGAAAGAGATATTCGACAACCGCGCCTTCCCAGTGGTGTGGGCTTTGGGATTGCTCCTTAGTCTGGTCTTGCACCAGCCTCAATGGCTGCTGGCCGTGGCCATCCTATCCATTGGCTATCACCTGTGGCGCCTAATTTCTTCTGCCTCTCGGCTGCTTCGCCTTGCGCTAGCCTTCGCTGCCATCGGTGCAAGCGCCTCTGCCGCCAATCTCTTGCTCCACATGCCGACCCCCATCGCCGACCTCGCCATCATAACTGCTCGTGTCGGCACCGCCGGCTCCTGGACACTGGGGCTGGCCGCATCGATCGATCCCGTCGCCCTTCGCCGCCACCTCCACAACTTCGTCTGGATCCGACCGATCGCTGAATTTGTCGACACCACGATCTTCCACGGAGGCCTATTGGCAGATCAGTGGCGCATTCGCCTTGAAGCAGCGCGCCAGCGCGGTGCACGCTGCCGAGGCCCGACAGCCATCAACAATCTCGGACTTGTCCTCGGCCATGGCGCAATCGTCGCCTTCGACCGGAGTCTCGCCATCGAACAGACAAGGTGGCTTCGCAGCACAAGCACCGCCGAACCCTCACCGATAGCTTCTCCACAGCAGCAGGTGTGCGATGTGGTTCTCTTGCTGGCAGATCTCAGCTCCGGATATGGCGACTCCGACCCTTTCTTGAAAATTTCGAATCTGGAAGTTCAGCGCGGCGAATGGATCGCTCTGGTCGGAGCCAGCGGAAGCGGCAAATCCACGCTACTTCGGCTCATCGCCGGTCTTCTGAACATTGAGCAGGGAAGGATGCGCCGTTTCGACGAGACCTTTGACTCCGGTCCGGCCGGCCCGGATCGTCGGATCTCTTTGACTCTTCAGAACCCGGACCACCAATTTCTGGGCTCTACGCCTCGAGACGATCTTTTGTGGGGACTTCGCCAACACGGGATTACGGGCCTTCCTGCCGAGAAGCGAATCAACGAGATCTTTGAGAACCTTCAGATCCTTGATCTGGCCGACCAGCCGCTTCGCACCCTCAGCTTCGGACAACGCCGTCTCGTCGCCCTGGCCTCCGCTCTGGTCACCGAACCACAGATTCTCCTCTGCGACGAGATGACCAGTGGCCTCGATCCCATCAATAAATCCCGTGTCATCGATACAAGCGCTCGCCATCTCCACCAGGGCACCACCGTCATTTGGGCTACTCACGATCTCTACCACCTGCCCAGAGCCATTGAGCGCATCGCCGTCTTAAAGAAGGGACATCTGCACTTTTTCGGATCGATCACCGAGGGACTGTCTCACCAGATTCTCGAGACCGCTGATCTCATCTCCCCGTCAACCCATCACCGACCCCTATCCTTTTGAGAGGTAGAATATGAACGACATCACCCGTGATGAACGCATCCCCGTAACCGTGCTCACAGGCTTTCTCGGAGCTGGAAAGACCACCCTCCTCAACCGCATTCTCACCGAGGAGCATGGTCATCGCATCGCCGTCATCGAAAACGAATTCGGCGAAATCGGTATCGACAACGAACTCGTCATCGACGCCGACGAAGAGATTTTCGAGATGAATAACGGTTGTATCTGCTGCACCGTGCGCGGTGATTTGATCCGGATCTTGAGCCGCCTCGTGAAGCGACGCGACCGCTTCGACCGCATTTTGGTGGAGACCACGGGGCTGGCCGAGCCTGGCCCGGTCGCCCAGACCTTCTTCGTCGATGATGAATTGGCCCGAAAATTCCGCCTCGATGGCATCATCACTGTCGTCGACGCCGGCCACTTCGACCTACATATCGACGAAGATGAGGAATGCGCTCAGCAAGTGGCCTTTGCAGACGTCCTGCTCCTCAACAAGATCGACCTCGTCGACGACCAGATCCAGATCGACGAATTAGAGCGAAGACTGCGCTCCATCAATCCTGCGGCCCGCTTCATGACTTGCGAACAGGCCGACATCTCCATCGATGAAATCCTCGACATCGGCGGCTTCGACATCGAAAGGGCCCTGGAGGTAAATCCCGACTTTCTCAAGCCTCAATACCCCTTTGAATGGGGAGGCCGTACCCGACTGGACGAGGGAACCTACGAGTTGCACTTCGAGCCCGGTGCCGATCCCTCCATCGATGCCGTGATCCTTCCCTTCACCGACGGTACCCGCCTGTCGGACTGCGTCGATGACGCCCTTCGTCTCTATAGCTCCGACCCCGTAAGCATCGACCGCGAGGATACGCTTTATCCGGGACCGTCGTTGAGTCGAATCCACCTGTCGACGGTCCGTGAAAGTGTCATCACCCTCGAGATTCCACAATCGGGAGATTATGGCTTCTACCTCGAACACTTCCCTGCAGAATTTTGCATGGAGCTTCGCCCTGCCGAAAGCAAAAAAGCGCTCACATGGTCCGAAGAGCGCGACTTTATCGACGACCACGAACACGACGACACCGTCGGCTCCGTGGGACTGGAATTCGCCGGCCCGGGATTCGATATCAATCTACTCAACCGCTGGCTCATGGAACTGCTCACCGAACACGGACCGGATATCTTTCGCATGAAAGGGGTGCTTCATATCGAGGGACGTGACGAGCGCTACGTCTTTCAAGGCGTCCATATGCTCTTCGATATCCAGCCGCAGCGACCGTGGCGCGCCGACGAAAAACCCTACAGTGAAATGATCTTCATCGGACGCAATCTGGACCACAATCTACTCGCCAATAGGTTCCAACAATGCCTGGCATAAACCACCGCACTCCTCGACCGCTGAATCCTCGTTGGACTGCTCAGCTTCCGGAATTTGTTCGCACCATCGCCGTGTCGCCAGACTCACGCTGGATCGCCTGTGGAGACGCCTCGGGTACTCTGAGCATCTTCTCCACAGACAGCGGTGAACTTCGCACCCAGAAGCTCTTATTCGATAGCCCTGTCTCATTCCTACGATGGCCTCGCTCCGACCGCCTCGTCTGTACTGGCGGAGGCTCTGTCACCATCATCGATCCCGGTGACGACGGGCCGACCAGGCACATCACCTTCGACACCGACGCCTTCTGGATCGAAGACCTCGCCATCTCTGCCGACAACGACCGCTTCGTTCTCTGCACGGACAAGATCGCCCGGGTCTACACCTTCGACGGCACCTCCTCATTCGTGACCCCGCCGCAAGCAAGCACACTGACCGGCGCAGCTTTTCTGGACGATGATCGCCTCGTCACTTCCTGCTATGGCTCCGTCTGCATCTGGGACGTCCTCCGGGGTGAGCTGTATCGTGAATTTTCGTGGAAAGGTTCATTCTTTCGCCCCCATCCCAGCCCTGACGCGTCTGTCATCGCCTGTGGCTGCCAGGACTCCTCCGTCCACTTCTGGCGCCTTCCCTCGGGTCGCGACTCCCAGATGATGGGCTATCCCGGAAAACCCCACTTATTGGACTGGTCCCACGACTCCCACCTCCTCGCCACCGCCGCCTCCACGGTCTTGCTGGTATGGAGTTTCAGAGATTCCGGTCCCGAGGGCACGACCCCTGTGACAATGGAAGGCCATGGATGTCCGATCTCGGCCATGAATTTTCATCCCCAACTCGATCTTGTCCTCAGCGGCGATGAAATAGGAATGCTTTTGTTGTGGAACCCCAAACAAGGAGAAATACCCTTAGCCCTGGCGACGTTGCAGGCTGAGATATCTGCCCTCGCCTGGCATAAGGACGGCCAATCATTCTTTGCCGGTGATGGCAACGGAAACCTGGCCCGGTTCGCACACGGTTGATCGCCATGGCACCATTTGAATCCCCGCTGACCTTTCTGGTTCTGGCGATCGCTCTATCGTTTGCCGGACCACTGCTCTTTGCCGTGGCACACGGGTCGCAACGAGTGCACAGGGGACTCGACGGCTTCCTCCTCGCCTCCATTTGCGGCATCGTCCTCTTTCATGTGCTGCCCGAGGGGTTCGCATACCTCGGATGGTCGTCGGTGGTGCTGTTGTGCGCCGGGTACTTCGTACCCACCGCCCTGGAGTCGCGGTTCAAGGCTCCCACCAAAACTACCCATCGCGCGCTCATCGTATTTCTCTTCGCGGCCATGACCTTGCATATGGCTGTTGATGGATTGATCTTGTCCGACCCCCGAGACGTCCAGGACTACGGCCTTTCCCTGGCTGTGGTGCTGCACCGATTGCCCGAGGGAGCGGCCATCTGGTGGATCCTCTACCTTGGCTGGGGAAAACGATGGGCGTGGCTCGGCCTGACGGCGTCGGTGGGATTGATGTGCGCCGGGTTTTTCATGGGGGCGGCCTGGAGCTCCGGCGGTGGACACTCCCTCTGGCACGGACTCGAATTGCTCGTCGCCGGGGCCCTGTTGCACGTCTTGTCCCATCACAGCCCTCGAGATGTCGGCGTCACTGCCGACGAGAGCGGTCGGCCCTGGGAATTTCTCGGAGCCATCGCCGGCATTGCCCTCGTGGCGGCGTTGATGCTCTTTGACGTTGGCCACCATCCTCACCATGAGCTTTCTTCGTCGATTCACGACTACTTTCTCAATTTATGGGCTCTCTTCGCAAAGACATCGCCTGCGTTACTGGCTGGCTATATTCTGGCAGGCGTCGTCGTCGCCGGACTGCCTGCGGCTTCCGTGCGCTGGCTCAACAAAGGTGGCCGATCTCGCCAGGCGATGGGGGGAATGGTCTTCGGACTTCCCCTTCCGATCTGCTCCTGTGGCGTCGTTCCCCTGTATAAGAGCCTCATTCAACGCGGGGTTCCCGTCCCTGCAGCGATGGCATTTTTGGTGGCCACCCCGGAGTTGGGTGTAGACGCCATCTTGATCTCCTTTCCCCTGCTCGGTCTGGAGCTGACACTGATCCGTCTGGTCGCCGCCGCTGCCGTGGCTCTATTGATCGGGATCTTCGTCGGTGGATGGTTGAACCGTCTTGACCAGCCTTCTGAAAGCCCTCGAGACGTTGCGCAGGACACGGCGAAACCGACGGGCCTGAAAGCTCGGGCGAGTTTGGCCGTCGACTTCGGGCTGCGCCGGGTTGTCAATGAGACGGCACCCTGGATCATCGCCGGGCTTGCCATCGCCGCCGCCCTCTCCCCTGCATTGCTGGAGCCAGCGCTCACCATTTTGTCCCCCGGTGCCGACGTCGTGCTCTTCGCGCTCATCGGGATCCCCGTGTACGTCTGCGCCAGCGGAAGTACGCCTCTGGCGGCTGCATTTATCCTCGCCGGCGTCTCCCCCGGGGCTGCAATGGCCTTCTTATTGGCTGGCCCCGCCACCAACGTCACCACTTTCGGCATCCTCGCCGAGCTTCACGGCCGAAAAGGTGCGCTGTACTTCGGAGCGGCCATGTTTGCCTTCGCCGTCCTCACCGGATGGACTCTCAACGCCGCCATGGGTGACGTCACACTTCCGTTGGCCGCCGTCGACGGTCACCACGACCTGGGACTGCTCTATTATCTCAGCGCGGTTGCAGTTCTACTGTTATTTCTCCGCTCACTCTACGCCCTGGGGATACGCTCCTATCTGGTCACCATCGTCTCCTTCGGCGCCGAACACCAGCACGAACACTCTCACGGCCACGACCACCATGATTGTGGTCACGACCACCACTCCCACGACTGCGGCCATCATCATCACGACCACCATTCCCACGACTGCGACCATCATGACCACGACGACGATCATCGACGGTCCACAGACGGCACTATTGACTCGGACTCATGCGACAAATGAGCCTACCCGGCCATGACCAAAGGCCATGACCCTCGATTCTCAGATCTCCGGCGCGGCAAACGCAAATGTTGGGAACATCGGCCCCCCCTCAATGACCATTATCAGTCCGTGACGTAGAGGACCATTTCCACACAGTCACCGCCATTTCTCAAACTTGACGTCCCCCATTGTTAGCCCCGGGTGACTGAGCGAAGCGAGGGAGCCCGGGGATCTCACGCCGCAAACCCCACAACCCGGGGCTCCCTGCGGTCACCCCGGGCTACCATCCCTTCGATGACCATTATCGGTGGATCCACGCGGTGTCTTTTCGGGGATCCTACGCAAAGAAAATCGCCCATTCGTCGATAACAGAGATGTAGGCATTCAATGCATCTCTTATCGACGGAGACGACATGTCATTTACTCGGCTGCGATATCACATCATATTCAGCACCAAGAAGCGCCAACCCCTGCTCACACCGGGGGTGCGAGAATTCCTTTACCCACAATTCGAAGCGATCTCTGAAGCTCTCGGTGCACGCACGATGGCCGTCGGTGGCGTGGAGGACCATGTCCACACGGTCACCGCCATTCCTCCGGTCCTCGCCATCTCCGACTTCGTCCGAGACCTCAAGTCCCTGTCGACGACAGCACTCAAAGATAAATTTCCACATCTCTGCGAATTTTCCTGGCAGGTCGGCTTCGGATGCTTCAGCCTCAGCCCCGACGATCTGGCAAATGTGATTTCCTACGTCCGAAACCAACCCCGCCACCATGAGATGAACGCACTCTGGGAAAAATTCGAAAGGATCGAACGCCGCCCACCCGAAACTTGACGTCCCCCATTGGTAGCCCCGGGTGACCGAGCGAAGCGAGGGAGCCCGGGGAGCACACGCCGCAAACCCCACTAACTACGTCCCCCTTTGGTAGCCCCGGGTGACCGAGCGAAGCGAGGGAGCCCGGGGAGCACACCTGCAGCCCATCGAAGCCTCTAGACCTCCCTCCGAGCTCCTACCCACCGTTTCCCGACTTCTGTCACAAAGACTGGGGTTGGACCCGTTCATTATGAGGGGCTCTTTCACGGCAATCGCAGCGAAGAGGATTGGGGATAGCAATCGTCCATCGAAGGTGGAGTCCATCGTCATCGTCAACACCCTCAATCTGCCTCAGGCGATGAGTGCTCTTTGCGATACATTGCGCTTGCTCTTCCGTCAGACGGTCATCGCTGGACCGGTCCAGGCTGGCCGCGCCTTCAAAGACAGCGCTCTCGTCTCTCCGAAACTCTACATCGATGCTCACCTGGCGCTCCAATTCACCGTCGCGAAACTCCAGATCGGACAGACAATGGCTCGCTCGCTGCATAAGCGAATTCTCATACCGCGAGTTATTGGCGGTGCCGATCTCATCGTGGCTCCATTCCAACGCGAGCGAGCGGCCGCGACCTGGGTCGCAGAAATGGTGCTCCGTATCATGGCAGCCAGGTCGCACCTGGACCTCGAAATGCCAAGGGATGGTCCAACGCCCCTGGTGCTCATCCGGTTCTCCAAGCTCGCGCAGGGGGCCCTCTCCATGAGATGCCCTCCTCTTACGGTCGAAGAGATGGGAGAGTTTTCTCTCCAGGCAACCGATCTCTTCCCTGGAAACCTTGTCACTGCCCGAGGAGACCCTTGGGCGCACTACCATGCGGCTGTCTCCTTTTTGAACGGTTAACTCCAGCTTGATCTGTCGTCCCTCGGCGGACATACACCTTGAGTCGCCCCCTCCCATCTCACCGAATAGGCCCGAGCCGTCGGAGGCGATCCGAACCGTGGGCTCCGAAATAAACCGGCAATTTTTTTGGCCTCCGCAGGCCTCTTCATAACCCGACGAAGAGGTCGGAGCCTGGCCGCAGACCAGGAGCGACAGTGGCATCAACAATAAAAATCCCAGATTTCGAAATTTGAGACCGCACATCAGTTCCTCTACCGCTCACTTTCTCAATAACGAGCCATTTACTCTTCGACCAAATCCGACCTGGGGCTTACTCTTGTCCGATCTCCGTCACAGAGACCGCGCAGCGCGGAATCCAAAAATGCGGCTACCCTCAGACGGGTTCACGCCGGGATCTCCACATACCCCTGCGGTGGCGACTGTGATGGCTTCTCATCTACATGGTTCTCCGCTGACTCCTGCCCATCCTGACCCGTCACCGCCTCATCCGAAGTGGGATGGCCTCCGCTGGAACAGGCAATTGCGCCAACCGTCGCCAATACCACGACGAACCAACTCTTTCTCCACCTTTTCTCATTCATTTTTTTCCCTGCATTGACCATCCAAGATACCCATGCCACCTGCATACACTATACACCTTCATGGGCCCAGAAGAAGCGCCAAACCCTGCCCACACTGGAGGTGCGAGAATTTCTCTATCCATAACTCGAAGAGATCTCCAAAGTATAGACGATCACCAGAAACCTGACGTCCCCCATTGGTAGCCCCGGGTGACCGCAGGGAGCTCGGGGATCGCATGCCCCGGGTACCACCCCTTCGATGACCATCATCGGTGGATCGACGTCCGTCCTGACGAAAATCACAAATCACAAAAAATGACCCCGCCAGGATTTGAACCTGAGACCTCCGGATTAGGAACCCAGCGAAAAGATCTCGTTTCGCCTTGATATTGCTAATGATTAGCGTTTTCGCCAACCCCTTTTCCTTACCGTGTTAACTCCACACGAGGTCCTTGGAGCGACAGAGCCAGAGCCCGGGCCATTTGATCCTGAGCGCAGAGAATTCTAATCATATTGGCAGTTTCGTTGTGTCTATTACAAAGGCACTGAGTGTGGTGCTCGGAGGAATACCTCGGTGTTTAATTTTGATTGTAGTAAGTGCTAAACATATTAGCACCTTCGTTCAACGGAGTAAAAGATGAGGACCGAGAGCTTCTTCCAGACACACCCGGTGTTTCGGCGTGCTGAATTTGCCGCGTTTATGGCAAGTGAAGGTGGCTCGACCAACGAGTCGACGCTGAACAGCTTGCTTGCGCACCACCGGTCCCGGGGGCGATTGCTGCAAGTGCGGCGCGGTCTCTATGCGGTCGTACCTCACGGTGTCGAACCGGGGGCATTTCGACCGGACAGTTACCTGATTGGTGCCAAGGCCTGGGAGGATGGAGTCCTGGGATTCCATACCGCCCTCGAGTTGCACGGATACGGGCACTCCACGTTGGAAGCGGTCTACGTCT
Source organism: Myxococcales bacterium (assembly GCA_007131755.1). Taxonomy (GTDB): domain Bacteria; phylum Myxococcota_A; class Bradymonadia; order Bradymonadales; family Bradymonadaceae; genus SLJM01. The sequence continues at coordinate 13,891 of SLPW01000313.1, forward strand.
TCTGTCACGCGACGCGGCGCTCTTTCGAGTTTCAGGGGGTGACGTACGAGGCTGTCCTGCAACCGAAGCCACTACGCGACTCGGC
>SLPW01000161.1 GCA_007131755.1 Myxococcales bacterium
AAATTTCGAAGCCTCGGAAAGTTGGGGCCTCTTGCCCAGATGGTCGAAGAGGAGCCGGAGCTCAAGGAGTTCATCAAGCGCTATCGGGAGATGATGACGCTATGAGCGAGTCGGATCGTAGTTTCGACGACGCCGTCTCCACCTTGCGCCTGCGACTGCGCCGGCGCTCGCCATATTTCGCCACATTGTCGATGTATGCCCGTATCGAGCCGAGTGACGCCATCGACGTGGCTGCCACAGATGGCGAGAATATCTACCTGAATCCCGATCGCTTCTTCGGCTACTCCATGGAGTATCAGGAGGGGATCTTTCTGCACGAGGTGCTGCACGCAGCATTATTGCATATCCCTCGGCGGGGAGTGCGCGAGCCTCTGTTGTGGAATATCGCCGCTGATATCGTGGTCAACGGCATGGTCGTCGATGCGGGAATGTCGATCCCCCGCGGTGGGGTTCGCGACGAGGACTTGGAGACGCTTCCCGTCGAGGAAGTCTACGACCTACTGCTGGACCGGGTCGAGATTGTGGAACTTCCAGAACGACTCGTCGATCTTCGCGCGGAGCTGGGCCGTGAGGAGGGCGCAGGTAGCGGCGGGGAGTCATTGGAGGAGACGGAGTTGGGCGCGGCTGAAATGGAGCGGATGCGCACCTATTGGAAGCAAGCTCAGGAACAGGCGCAAGCGGCGGTTCGAATTGCCCAGCAGGGAAGTGTTCCGGCTGGCTTCGAGCGCGAATTCGGGCAGGTCGGCGACCCGGAGCTAAATTGGCGCAGGCTGTTGTGGCGCTACCTTGTGCGTACGCCGACGGATTTTGAGGGCTTCGACCGCCGCTTTGTCTCTCGCGGGCTGTATCTGGACCGTCTCGACGGGAGGACGCTCAAGGTCTACGTCGCCGTCGATACTTCGGGATCCGTCAGCGCGGGGCAAATGACGGATCTACTCAGCGAGGTACAGGGGATTTTGCGATCCTATCCCCATATCGAAGTGCAGTTGTACTACGCCGATGCCGCCCTCTACGGTCCCCACGAGCTGACCGCCGACAGTGAGATTCCCAGCCCCGTCGGTGGTGGGGGGACGGATTTTCGGCCCTTCTTTAGAGAAATCGAAGAGGAGGCAAAGGGCATCGAGCCGGCGGTGGCCGTATATATGACCGATGGATTCGGGGAGTTCCCTACACGTACTCCGCGTATGCCAGTGGTCTGGGCCATTACGCCTGGAGGGCTGGAGAGCAGCGAATTTCCCTTCGGCAAGAAGATGAGGTTGGTGGGAGTGGGGCGGTGAAAAGAGTGGCGCAGTGCGAATGCGCGACGGGTGCTCACAAAAATATTGCGAAAATGGGCCCACTGGCGCAGCAAAAGAAGCCACCGAAGAGGATGATCCCGGCGGCGACGGTAGCCGCGCGTCCACAGCCCTTCTCCTCCTGTGATGAGCTGTGGACGGTGTGTTGATGTGGTGGAGCAGTCATCTGCCCGGAGTTCGTCGCAGGTCGCGGCTTTGAAGGTGTATAGGCGGCGCCCTGTGGTGGAGCATTTCCAGATTTCGGCGCATGGGGTCGGTAGCTATCGTCAATCGGCGGTGGCGATGGCTCCGGTTCTGTGTCGCCGGGAGTTTCTTCGTCGGGCCGATCGTCTGCAATGAGTCGGGCCCGGGCGGCCTTCGCAGTTTCATTGTCTGCGTCGTCGGGGAGTCGTCGGGCGAAGCGCTGTTGGCCAGGGGTTTCGATATTGTTGAGTGCTTCGTGGCGCACCCATTCTTCGGGATCTTTGGTCAGTTTTTCGAGGATATTCGGCGGTGTCGTTCGGCTAAGAGCAAGTCTTCGTCGGACATTAGGGTCGTCATCTGTGGCGAGGTGGCCAAGAATCTCGGCGGGAGTCTCGGGGTTTGCCGCGACCATATAGCGCACCACGCTCGAGGGGTGGTCGGCCAGCGTTTCGAGCAGCTCCGGTGGGAGTTGTGGATGTTGGGCTGCCAGATGGGCAGCAAATTCTCCCAGGTCGGGATCTGCGAGTTTAATGGCGTCGTCGACGGGTAATTCGGGATCGGCGAAAACTGTCCAGGCGTGAAAGTGGTTTTGCTTCAGCGTGGCGCGCTCTATCAACTCGACTATTTCCTCAGGGGTGGAGGGGTTATCGAGGGCGGCCTGTCGAGTGGCGGTGTCGCCAGAAGTGGCCAGCTTCTCGAGGATGTCCGAAGGTGTTGCACGGTTTTTGGCGATGGTGCGTCGAAACTCCAAATTCTCTTCGAGCGCGAACTCGCGGAGGATATCCTCCGGTGTGCTTTCGTTGGAAGCACATCCAAGGCGTACTTCTTCTTTGTCGTCCTCGCTCAACTTGCGAAGCAGCTCCTCCGGAGTTTTCGGATTGCGGGCAGCACCGGCGCGGGCGGCGATGGCCTGGCCCGCCAGGTCACGAACGAGGTCTTCCGGCGTGTTGGGGTTGGAAGCGACGGCGCCGCGCACTCGTGGGTGGATACTTCGGCTGCCCCCGAGTTGGCGCAGCAGTTCCACGTCGGCGTATTCGCTCTCGGCGATGGCGATGCGGCTGGCCCGGGGCATATTCTCGAAGAAGGCCGGCTCTTCGAGGAGCAATAGATCGAGTACGGGGTTCTGGAGGACCTGGCCCGGAAAATCCTCGGCGAGTTTGCTCAAAAGCTCCGGGGGTGTATTCGGGTTGGCGGCGACGGCTTTTTTTGTGTCCTTGTCTCCCTGTTTAGCCAGTTCGGTGAGGCGTTGCAGAGAGGTGGTGGGGTCGCTGGCTTCGGCAAGTTGAGTGGTATCAGCGGTGGTGGACATTGCGAAGGGCTACTCTTATTCGATAGTTCGTTGCGATTCACGAAGCCTTTTCATCATCGATACGACCTCTTGTCTGGTGAACCCCATACGAGCTGCGAATTCCCATGGGTCGAGCGCTTCCAGCGTCTCTCGTAGAGCACCGATCAGGAGTCGCAGTTGCTCCGCATTGAGATCTACGGTGATATGGGCGCTGTCTGGGTTTGAAAATCTAAGTTTGTCATACACGTTGCTAAACCCCCGTTCCTCCATAAAGGTCGAGTAGTCCACAAAGGAAGCTTGGGTGATGTTGTTTCCATCAAACCACAGAGCTTCGCACTCGTCGCAAAAGTACGCGATTTGCTCAAGGGGTTCGATGTACACCTCAACGACCCATCCCTGATCACAGCGCGGGCACCAGGTCTTGATTTGTCCCAATTGCAATCTCCTGCTGTAAGTACGAATGATTTCTTCTGGACTCACCTCTTTCGCTGGATTCACGACACCACGTCACAATGAATAGGATGGTTTGTATGTCTTCAACTGTAACAGCTCTCGATGAGGCCCGCGATCCGTCGACATCTTTAGATCGCCTGAGCGAATTGGCAAAGCAAGGAGACAGCGACACGCGAAGGGCCGTCGCTGCGAATCCAAACACGTCGCCTGAGACACTGGCCGGGCTGGCCGCCGATTTCCCCGACGCCGTCCTCCAGAACCCGGCGTTGGAGCTGATTCTTCTCGAGCAACCGGGATTCTTTGAACGGATGCCTCAGGCAGCTCGGATCGCCATTGCCGACAGCGAATACGCCGACGAAGAGTTGCTGCGTCGCCTGGGAAGTAACCGGAGCGCGCCGGCGAGGGTGCGCGGCGCCGTGGCGGCCAATAAAAATACCCCCATCGACTTGGTGCGCGAGTTGGCCACGCAGGCCGTGGCCGTTCGGGTCGGCGCTGCCGAGAACCCGAACGCTCCGAAGGACGTATTGGA
>SLPW01000201.1 GCA_007131755.1 Myxococcales bacterium
CGTTCGGCTTCGCCTCACTTGTAGTTACGTTCGGCTTCGCCTCACTTGTAGTTACGTTCGCTGCGCTCACTTGCAGTTAGCCAACTACCAACAACAAGCGACCGAAGGGAGCGAAATAGCACAAGCTTGACTCTGACAGGCTGTTGATGTTTGATTGCCGCGCTCTGGTGACCCCGTAAATTCGGGGAGAACCCACGCCGCGCCCGCCGGGGAATACGACGGGCGCGTTGGCGTTATCCACTCACCGGGGCAAGGAAGAACGAAATTTCATGTTTTTGCAAATGATGAGGTCGCACCATGGCCAAGCGAAAAAGAACGTATCAACCAAGTAAGAAGAGGCGTCTTCGACGCCACGGATTTCGCAAGCGAATGAAGACCAAAGGCGGTCGCAAGGCTCTGAAGCGGCGACGCAAAAGAGGCCGCAAGAAGCTGACGCCCGGCAAGTACCGCAAGTGATGACGGTGGCGTCCGATGACGGCGGGGACGATGGGTTTTCAAAGTCACAGCGACTTCAGAAGCGCCATCAATTCTTGCACGCACGCCGCCGCGGACGACGCGCTGAGGGTCGTTGGGTCGTCGTATACGCCGTACCCAACGACGTCGGTCACTCCCGATTGGGGGTGACGGCGAGCCGCCGCGTGGGAAAGGCGGTGGTACGCAATCGGTGGAAGCGTAGGCTGCGCGAGATCTTTCGGCGCAACAAAAATCGCTTCGGAGATCGTTTCGACGTGGTCATCATCGTCAAGCACGGTCGATCGATGCCGGAATTCGAAGCTCTTCGCCGCGACGTCTACAAGGCGGTGGGCCGCGCCATCAAAGCCGGTCGCCGCCGCGGAGATAGATCTTGAGTATCGATCACGACAGCTGCCAGCACCACCACGATGAGGACGGGCGTCTTCAGAAGGTGGACGGTCAAGAAGAGATCCCGGCGGTGGACGACGCCGAAGAAGGGTCAGCGAGCCTGCTGGCTCTGCCGGCGATCTTCTTCGTGGTGTTGTATCAGCGCCTTCTGTCTCCCCTGCTTCCCCCCTCGTGCCGGTACCGGCCGACCTGTTCGCAATATACCCTGATCGCCCTTCGCCGCTACGGACTAATACGCGGCGGGTGGTTGGGACTAAGGCGCATTATGCGCTGTCATCCATTTCGATCCGGAGGTTACGACCCGGTCCCATGACCGGTTCGCTAAGCTTTCGGCCTTTCTTTACCTTCGAAACGACTTCCGATGGACAATCGACGTTTCCTGCTGGCAATGCTCCTGAGCGGTCTGGTCATCTTCGTATGGCAGATCTTCTTCATTCCCCCTCCCGAGGATCTGGAGGTGGACGAGGAGGATGCCGTCGTTGAAGAGGAGATCGATCCGGACGAAGAGCCCGATCCCGATGAGGTAGCCGAGCCGGACGAGCCCGAAGAGATCGATCCCGACGACGTGGTGGACGCCGAAGATATCGAGGCCGAGGAAGTAGAGGTCGCCGATATCGACGAGCGCCACGATCGGATCTCCACGGGCTACGTGGACGTGACGTTGAGCAATCGCGGCGCCGTTGTGATCGACGCCTCTGTCACCGCTCCGCAGCAATACGCCCGGGGCACCGGTGGCGATATGATGGCCGCCTTTGAGGAGGACGCCCCGGACTGGCCGTTCTCGATGCATTTTCTGGACGGCAATATCGAATTGCCCGACGGGGCGATGTTCGAGGTCATCGAAGAAGAAAGTGAGCTGGCCGACGATGGCGAAACCTACGATCAGATCACCTATCGCTATACCGATCCGGCCGGTCTCTTCGAGCTGGACAAGGTCTACAGCATCGCCGAGGCCCGCTATACGATCAGCCTCGACGTGGAGATCAGAAATACCCTCGACGAAGGGGCCGCCAGTCTGGTGGGCACTCCCAGCCTCAGCATCATAGGGCGTGACGACCCGGAAAAGGAGACGAGCTTCTTCGACTTTCGTCCCGACGTCCTGGAGGGAGTGTGCCATACCACGGACGACACGGAGCGCGAGCGATTCGATGGGCTCGACGTACGCGAGGAGTTCAGCCAGTACACCGTATTGTGGGCCGGCGCTGACACCCGCTATTTCATGATGTCCGCCGTTCCCATCGATGGGGCGGACTCCTGCAGCTTCGACGCCGCCGCCGACGACAGCGATTATCTGCGCACACGCATCTACCACCCCAGCGTCACCCTGACTCCCGGGGCGGATTGGTCGACCAGTTATACCCTCTATATGGGCCCGAAGGACTTCGACGTACTTCGGGCCGCCGGCCACGGTCTGGAGAACGCCGTGGACTACGGTCTGTTCAGCTTTCTGGCTCGCCCCCTTCGCTGGTCGCTGGCCCGACTTCACGGGTTCACCCACAACTGGGGACTGGCGATCATCTTGCTGACCTTGATCATCAAGATCTTGACCTGGCGCATCACCGGAAAGGCCTATACCAACGCGGAGCGGATGAAGCAGATCCAGCCCCAGATCAAGGAGATCCGCGAGAAATACGAAAACGACCAGCAGCGCATGACCGAGGAGACCATGAAGGCCTTCCGGGAAAACGACGTCAGCCCCCTGGGCTGTCTGCCGCTGCTGTTGCAGATGCCGATTTTGTACGGTTTGTTCGTGATGATCATGAACTCCGTCGAACTCTATCAGGCGAATTTTCTGTGGTACTCCGATCTGTCGGCCCCCGATCCCTGGTTCATCCTCCCCATCGTCATGGGGGCGGTGATGTTCGTACAGCAGCGCATCACAATGGCCACGGCGGCGAGCACCAATCCGCAGATGATGATCGTGATGAAGGTGATGCCCGTGGCGTTTACGGCGTTCATGCTCTTTTTGCCGGCCGGGCTGGTGCTGTACTATCTGCTCAACCTGTTGATGGGGCTGAGCCAGCAGTTTTTGATCAAGCGCAAATTCCGACTCGCCGAGGAGGCAGGGGAGGAGGTCTGACTGCGGGTGGTGGGTTTGACTGCGGGTGGTGGGTTTGACTGCGGGTGGTGGGTAGGGGCCTTCGAAATCCAGTAGAATTGTTCGAAAAGGAATGAAGATGACTAAAAACTCCGATGAAGGTCGAAAGAGCGCTCGTGCAAAGCAGGCGAAGAAGCGCGACGAGGATATCCTGGAGGCCGAAGGCGCGGCGGAAGAGGAGAAGGCGGAGGTGAAGAAAGCCCCGCGCACATCCGCGAAAAAGCGCGGTGAAGAAGCCTCTTCCGAGGCCGAAGAAGCGTCGGCCGAGACTGCGCCGGAAGCAGAAGAAGAGGCCGACCAGGCGGAGGAAGCCGGTGCCTCCGAAAAAGCCGAGGAGACGGCGAAGGACGCCGCTTCGGCAGAAGAGGAGGTCGAGGCCGCGGCCGAGACGGAAGAAGCAGCAGGAGAGGCCGAAGAAGAACCGGAGGAACCGGAGGAGGAGATCGATCCCCTGGAGGCCGGGCAGGCCTGGCTGGTGACGCTCTTCGACAAGATGAGCCTCGATCTGGAGGTCAAAGCAGAGCAGGACGGCGACAACTTCGTATTCAATATCTCCGGAGACGACGCCGACGCTCTGGTGGGCCGCTCTCATCAGTCACCGCGAGTGCTGAAGTCGATTCAGACGCTTCTGAGCGAGCATCTGGGTAAGGCGGCGCGGGGAAATGTGGTCGTCGATCTCGGAGGCTTCAAGCAAAAGCGCCACTCCCGGTTGGTGGGAATCGCCGAACAGCTCCACGAGGCCGTAGGTCGTACGGGAGAGCCGATCAAGATCGCCGGGCTCAACAGCTACGAGCGCCGCGTCGTCCACCAGCACTTGGCGGACTTCAAGGACGTGGAAACGGAGAGCGTGGACCACGGGATCTTTCGTAAGTTGAGGATTGTGCCCGATTGATGCGCCGATCGACGATTGCAGCTATCGCCACGCCCACCGGGCGTGGCGGGGTGGGGATCGTGCGCGTCAGCGGCGCCGAAGCCGAAGCGGTGCTTCGCCGTCTGGTGCCGGGCTGGCCTGATGGCTTCGATTCTCACAAATTAAGGCTGTCCAGAATTTGTAATCTCGAGGGGGAGCTCATCGACGAGTCGCTGGCCGTCTTCATGGCGGGGCCGAAGAGCTATACTGGCGAAGATGTCGTCGAGTTTCAGTGCCACGGGGGGCCCATCATCCTTCGGCGCGTGCTCGACGCTGCGCTGGCTGCGGGGGCGCGGGTGGCCGAGCCCGGCGAGTTTACGCAGCGGGCCTTCTTGAACGGAAGGCTCGATCTTACGCAGGCCGAAGCCGTCGCCGACCTGGTGAATGCCACCAGCGAGAGCGCCCACCGGCTGGCCCTGGATCACCTCGAGGGTTCGCTGGGAACTGAGATCGAGGAGCTCGTAGAGATGCTCACGGAGGCGGTGGTCCTGGTGGAGGCGGCCATCGACTTCAGTACGGAAGAACACGTCTACCAGATCGAGGCCGACGAGGTGGGCCGGCGCATCGACGAGGCATACCGACGGCTCAGTGAATTGCGCGATCGATTCGACAGGGGGCGAAGGCAGCGAGAGGGAGTGCGGGCCGTCATCCTGGGGCCGACGAACGCCGGAAAATCAACGCTATTCAACGCCCTTCACGGCACGGAGCGAGCCATCGTCACCGACGTGGCGGGGACGACGCGGGACTTTCTGGAGGAGCAACTCCATCTGGGAGGAACGGCGCTGCGGCTCGTAGATACGGCGGGACTTCGCGCCACCCAGGATCTGGTGGAGTCCATCGGCATCGAGCGAAGCCGCGAGCTGGGACGAAGTGCAGATCTGGTGATCTGGGTCGTCGACCGCAGCGCCGGGCTTAGTGATGACGATCGCGAGCAGTTGCGCTCGTTGCGTGACGAGGCGCGCCCGACGGTGGTGATCTGCAATAAGGCGGACAGAGAGGATCGGATCGCCGGCGCGGATCGGGAGTTGGTCGAAAGTTTCGATCATTGCTTCGAGACCGAATTGGCCGCCGATCCCCCCCGGGGCCTCGACGACGTGACGTCCTGCCTCGCGGAAGTGGCCGCCGAATTGACGGCCGGCGAAGGCGTATTGTTGAGCCGCGCTCGCCACCTGGAGGGCGTCGTCGACGCCATCGAGGGGCTCGAGCGCGCTCGTCAGGGCTTGCAGATGCAGATGGAACACGAGCTCATCGCCATCGATCTTCGCGACGCCCTCGACGCGTTGGGAAGTATTACGGGACGGGTGGACACCGACGAAATCCTGGGGAGAATTTTCAGTGAGTTTTGTGTGGGGAAGTAGGTTATGCGGGCTGGCAGTCCCTCGCTCCGCTATTTGCTGCCGGGGCGGCGGTGAGTATGATGGCCCGGCTTTGGACGCCGTCTCTCACCGGAAATTGCCCGCCGTGCGCCTCGTCACCACTGTCGTCACAACCTTATTGGTCACTTTGATCGCACTGCCGGCGGTGGCTCAAACCGCTGTGGTGGGGGAGTTGGAGGAGCGCTTCGGGCTCGTCGTGGAAGATCCCGCAAGCTGGAACGACGCCGATCTGCTTTCGCTTCTGCGGGGTGCAGAGGCAATACCCCGGAAAGTGTGGGACGCCGTCGAAGGTCCGGTGACCGTCGAATACGTACGGCGGCCCTGCCTGTACTCCATGGGGCGCTACAACGATCGATGCCCCACCTTCGACGGGTCGGATCGCTTTTACATCTACGACGAGGCGCCGCTGGCCGGCGAAGGCTCGGTGGAGCGGCTCGCCATCCTGACTCGCCAGGAACAGCGAGACGTGCAGCTTCGGCGGGCTGTGGTTCATCTTGCGATGGTGCACTTCGACGAAGAGTCGGGGTGGTCCGACGAGCGGAACTGGCAGTCCGTCAACGGGTGGCTCGAGGACGACGAGCGGCCGCTCAATCGCAATCCCAGGGGCTATAGCCGCTATCTGGGGATGCAGTCGGCGCACCTCGATCTGGTGACCTTCGCCGAGGAGTTTTTCGTGCGTCCCGAGGACGTGCTGCTGGAGAGGAAAGCCGACTCCGACGTGGAGAAACGACTGGCCGACGTCGACTCCGACGGGGCGTTGGAGTGCCGCCACTTTACGCGGACCCGGATCTTTCGAGAGTTGTTGGAATCGATGGACGAAAGTTGGGAGGAGCCAGGGAGGCTGGAGTCGAACTGCGCCGAGTTCGAAGAGTGGGCGAAGCTAGATAGACTCCAGGGCTTCGAGGTCTGGTACGCCGCCGGACGCAGTGGGCGACCGGAGTCGCTGTTCGGCCATCTATTATTGCAGGTGCGCTACGGGAACGCCTCCTCGGAGGACGACGATATCTATCACTTCGACGTGGTGGGTGACGAGGAGGTGGGGGTGATTCAATTTTATCTTCGGCGGGTGCTGGGAGGGTTTTCGTCGGTCCTGGAAGACGAGGTGGATCCGGGCATGCTCGGTGAGGTGAGGCGTTACGAACTTCGTCTCGACGAGGAGCAGTCGCGTCGGTTGATGGAGCGGCTGTGGGAGGCGGAGCGAAAGATGCGCTATCCCTACCACTTCGCGGCGAAGAACGGGGCCACCTTTTTGGGGCATCTTCTGGAGCCCGCCCTGGGCCGTCCCGTCTCGCGCCAGGGAAGTACGGTGGTGATGGCCACGGACGTCTTGGACGGGTTGGCGCGAGCTGGAGAGACCGACGCGGGGCAGTTGATCGAGCTTCGCGATGGAGAAGAGCTGTTCGGAAGGCGCGCCCTTGCGCCTTCGGGACGTCATAGGTTGAGGTTCGGTGGTTCCTTTTCTCCCGAAGCTGGGCAGTGGCGGGGGAGAATCGCCTACGCCCGGCTCGCCGAGGATCTTGGCGAGCCACGTCTGCGCGGCATCAGGCCCGGAGTCGGCGTACGTTTGTTGGCCATGGACGTTTCGTTGCCCGTCGACGAGCGAGACTTTCGGCAAATGAGCTGGGATCTGACCGTCTTTCGCTACGAATCATTGGAGCGCCTGGTGCGCCCGGACTCACAAGGGTTTGGCGGCAGGATCGGATGGCGCCTGGACGGCACTCTTTATCACGACGGGCGCCGCGAGGTATGGGCCGGCGCAGACCTGAGGCCGTCGGTCTTATTTGCGCTGGCGGCGAACTCCACGCTGAGCCGACATCTGGTGCTGTCGGCCGGTCCCGCGCTGGGCTATGACGTACATCGGGGTCACGATTTCTACACTGGCGGGGCGTTGGGGTTGTTCGGACGCCTCCACCTGTACGGAAGCCACGCCAACGCCCTTCGCTTCGGCGTTGAGACCGGCCAGTATACGAGCGTTCCCTTCGGCTGGCACTTCGACTGGCGCGGGCAGGCGGAGCTTCGGCATACGCTGGTCCGTCGCGGTGAATATCGATGGGTCGCCGCGCCCTATGTAGAGGGGTTGGGGTCGACGCGTTTGTATGGGGAGGTCGACGATGGCGAGGTCTTCGAGGTGTGGGAGGTGGGGCTTCGCCTGGAGGCGGCGTTTTGAGTACTCCCGGATTTTATATCGAGCGGGGAGGATGAGAATCGCGATCAGTTGTGATAATAGCCGGATACGACGGATCTGAGAGAGGAACAGCGTATGCGAGCCATCTTACAACGAGTCAAAGGCGCCAGTGTCACTGTCGATGGAGAACTCACGGGGGCCATCGAGCAGGGGCTTTTGGTCTTTCTGGGCTGTGGTCAGGGCGATACGGACGAAGATATGGATTATCTGGTGGACAAACTCGTCCACCTGCGCATCTTCGCTGACGAGAAGGGGTGGATGAACCTTTCCTTATTGGACGTGGGAGGGAAGATGCTGGTGGTCAGCCAGTTTACTCTATACGCCGACACCCGAAAGGGACGGCGTCCCAGCTTCGTCAAGGCCATGAAGCCCGGTCCCGCCGAAGAGATGTACGAGCGATTCGTGGAGCGCGTCGAAGAGCGGGGCGTCGAGGTCGAGACCGGTGTCTTCGGGGCCATGATGGACGTGGAGTTGGTCAACGACGGGCCGGTGACGATTCAAATTGACAGTCGGGAGCGATGAACGCCGATGCTAACACTGGACGTGCTGGAAAATATCGAGCTTTCTCCCCGGCCCTGGGGTCAGATCTTCGTGGGCACGATCTTTTTGGTGCCCAATTACAACCTGACGCGTACGAAGATCGAGCTGGAGGGGGAGGAGAATATCCCGAAGGACGAGCCGGTCATCTTCGCCATGAATCATACGGATCGCTATAATTACTGGCCTTTTCAGTACAAGTTGTGGCGCTCGATGGACCTGTATACGACGACCTGGGTAAAGGGAAAGTACTATAATAAGACGCCGCTACGGGCGTTTATGGTCAAGACCAACAATCTGGCCGTGCCGTCGCGGGGCTATCTGATCACTGCGGACGCAGCGAATGTACTCGGCCATCCGCCGAAAGAGGCCACCTACCGGGTGCTGCGCGACGCCATCGACGCCGGTGAGAGGGATACGCGAGAGGTTCGCGCGAAGGCGGCGGAGCAGGGTGTGCTCTCCGAGATTGTGCCCATCCTCGATACGCCGCGCGATATGCTGGGCATGCGCTTCGATCCCCACCAACAGAACTACCTGGAGGCCATGAAGGAGCTCTTCCACCAGATGATGGAGCGCTTCGTGGACTTGAACGAGCAGGCCTTCGATCTGGGGCTGCATATCATCATATTTCCGGAGGGCACGCGCTCCATCCGCCTGCAGGAGGGCAAGCCGGGGTTGGCGCAGATGGCGCTGCGAATGAAGGCCACGGTGGTCCCCGTGGGATGCAACGGCTCGGATCAGCTATATCCGGGAGACAACCCGCTGACCAGAGGGGGGAAGGTTGTCTACCGAATCGGTAAGCCCCTTCGCCCCGACCGAGAACTCGCCGAATTTCAGCTCGACGAGGAATTTACGCCGTTTACGGACGAGGCGGAGGAGAGATTCGGGGATACCTTTCAGGCCATGACCGATCTGGTGATGGAGCGCATCGAGGAGTTGCTCGACGAGCGACATCGGCCCAGCGAGGGAACCACCGGAGAAGTCACGGGGACGAAGAGGTTTTTGTAGAAGAGCTTCGCCTTCGTCGCCGGCCTATTCCTCTGTCTCGTCTTCGTCGGAGTCCAGCTCACCATCGGCCTCCGGCGGCGGCGCGAGAGCTTCGTCGTCGGCTTCATCCTCGACGTCCTCGTCAAACTCCCCGGGGGCGGTGACGACGCCGAAGAAGTACATCAGCGCGCCGCCGGAGACGAACATGACAAGGCTGTAGATGCCGGGGGGGATGGCCACGGAGCCGGAGCCCAGAATGGAGGTGGCGATGACGATGGCAAGGGTGCCGTTCTGGATGCCGGACTCGATGGAGACGGTGATGGACTGGCGCATATCGAGGGCGATGAGCCGGGCCGTGAAGAAGCCCACGGCCATGGTGGCCAGGTTCAGGGCTACCGTGACGGCGCTGAGGTTGACGAAGTTGTCGACGATCAGTTGCCACTCGGAGATGATGATCGCCGCCAGGACGAGCAAGAATATGAGCGCCGAGGCGATGCGCGCCGGCTTGTCCATCTTGTCGGCGAAGTCCGGTTTGAAGTGACGGATCAACAGGCCGATGGTGACGGGAACAGCCGTGACGGCCACGATCTGGACGATGATATCGACGACGGGCGCTTCGATGGTGTCGGCGGAGATCTCGAAATAGCTGATGGACAGGGTCAGAATCAGGGGGATGGTCAGGACCGTGATGAGGCTGCTGAAGGCGGTGAGCGTGATGGACAGCGCCGTATCACCCCGGGAGACGAAGGTAATCAGGTTTGACGTCGGCCCGCCGGGACAGGCGGCGATGAGCATCAGACCCACGGCCCAGATGGGGGAGAGGCCGAAGGCGATGGCGAGGCCGAAGCCAATAAGCGGAAGCAGGATGATCTGGTTGGTCAGTCCGATCGCCACGGCCCGGGGATAGACGAGGATGCGCTTGAAATCCATCACCGTCAGCGACATTCCCAGCCCGATCATGATGATGATGAGCGAGACGGGAAGCATGACGTCCGTCAACAGGCCGCCCTCCATGCCGATGTACTCGCACATGCCATCGACGCAGTCGAAGCCGTCGGGGCAGTCTGCTTCGTCGTCGCAGACGTCGTTACAGGTCGCCGCCTCGGTGTAGCAGACCTGATCGTCAGCGCAGTCGGCGTCGGACTGGCATTCGGAACCCGAACAGCCGGTAAAAAATAGCAGGAAGGGAATGGCGGCCAGGAGAAGTACGGTAGCCAGCCGCGACGACGGGGACGACGAGGGAGAGGATGCGACCATAAGAGCACCGACCGGTTGGGATGTGTTTGAACTGCCGATGGCGCAGATTATTCGCTGAAATGAGCGGAGGCGCAAGCTTCGATTGGTAGCCAGCCGTATGTGGGGAGGGTCAGGTGTCGAGCACCGTTTCGATGCCGTAGCGGATGGCCTCGACGAGGGTTTTGAGCTCGTCGTCGGTGATGGACAGAGGCGGCATGAGGACGATGACGTCGCCCAGGGGCCTCAAAAAGACGCCCTTGTCGCGGGCGGCGGAGCAGACCTTCATGCCGACGCGGCGGGTGGAGTCGAAGGTTTCTCGAGTATCCCGGTGGGCCACCAGCTCTACACCGGCGGCCAGTCCGTACTGGCGGATATCGCCGACGTTGGGGTGATCCCATAGCGATTCGAGGTGAGCTGCCAATACCTGCTCTTTTCGGCGCACCTCGGGCAGGACGTCCTCTTTTTCGAAGATGTCGAGGGTGGCCAGCGCGGCGGCGCAGCCCAGTGCATTGCCCGTGTAGGTGTGGCCGTGGAAGAAGGTGCGTCCCTCTTCGGGGGGGCCCAGAAAGGCCTCGTAGATCCGGTTCGTCGTCAGCGTGGCGGCCACCGGGACGTAACCCCCGGTCAGTCCCTTGGCGACGCATAGAAAGTCGGGATCGACGCCCTCGCGCTGGCAGGCGAACATTCGCCCGCTTCGGCCCATGCCCATGGCCACTTCGTCGACGATGAGAAGGGCGCCGGCGTCGCGGACCTTCTGAGCGGCGTGGGCCAAAAATCCGTCGGGATAGGTGACCATTCCGCCTGCACCCTGCATGCCGGGCTCGATGACCAGAGCTGCCAGCTCGTCGGCGTGTTTTTCGAGGACCTCGTCGAAGTGGGCGACGAATTTCTCCTCCGCCTGTTTGCGCGTGAGGTCATCTAGCCGGTGATAGGTCACCGGTGAGGGGCCGCGCACAGCCTCGAAGAGCATGGGGCCGAAGCGGGCGTGGAAGAGATCGATGCCGCCGATCGACACGGCGCCAATGGTGTCGCCGCTATAGGCGTTGGCCAGCCCCATGAAGGTGGTGCGTTGGCGTTGGCTTCCCCCGTCATGCTGTTGCCAGAATTGGAGCGCCATCTTCATGGCGATCTCCACGGAGGTCGATCCGTTGTCGGAGTAAAAGACCTTTCCCAGGTTGTCGGGAGCCCACTCCAACAGTCGTTTTGCCAGAAGTACGGGCCGGTCGTTGGTATTGCCCAACAGGGTGGAGTGGGCGATGTGATCGAGCTGTTCGCGTACTGCGTCATCGATCTCGCGGCGTCGGTGGCCGAAGAGATTGCACCAGATGGAGCCCACGGCGTCGAGATAGCGTCGGCCGTCGGCGTCGATGAGATAATGCCCATCGCCGGCGACCACCGTCAGAGGCTGCTCGTCGCGGTAGACGCTATGAGGAGTAAAGGGATGCCAGACGTATTCGTCGTCCCAGCGCTCCAGGGTTTCTTTGGAGAAATTTCGGTCGGACATCTTTTATGCCTCCACCAATACCGGCTCAAAGCCGGCCTGGCGAAGCATGACGGCATCATTGGACTCGCCCTGGCCGGGGGTGGTGAGGTAGCCCTCGGTGAAAAAGGAGTTGGCCGCATATAGGGCCATGGCCTGCATGGAGCCCAGGACCACTTCTCGGCCACCGGCAACACGCACGTCCTTGTCGGGATGGACGAAGCGGAACATGGCCAGCGCCTTGAGGCAGTCCTGCGGCCGGGGCGGATCGGAGTCCTGCAGCGGTGTGCCGGGGCGGGCGTTGAGGAAGTTCAACGGCACCGACTCCACCTCCAGCTCTTTGAGCGTAAAGGCCAGGCTGACCCAATCGTCTTTGCTCTCCCCCATGCCGATGATGCCGCCGCAGCAAGCCTCCATGCCGGCCTCTTTGGCGCGGGTGACCGTTCGCACCCGATCTTCGAAGGTGTGGGTGGAGACCAGGTTGTCGAAGTGGTCGCAGGAGGTCTCGAGGTTGTGGTTGTAGCGGTCCACGCCGGCTTCGGCGAGTTTTTCGGCCTGGCCTTCTTTGAGCAGGCCCAGGGAGGCACAGATCTCGAGGTCGTATTTCTCTTTGATCTGGCGCACCACGTCGCAGAGGTGATCCACTTCGCCCCAGGTGGGCCCCCGGGTGGCCGTGACCATGCAATAGGTGACGGCGCCCTTTTCGTAGGCCTTTTTCGCGCCCTCCATAAGATCTTCGGCCGACTGCATGCCGTATTGCTCGACGTCGTTGTTGTACTTCATGGACTGGCTGCAGAAAGAGCAATCCTCGGGGCAGACGCCGCTCTTGGCGTTCTGAAGGACGTGGACGCGAACCTTGTTTCCGTGGTGATGTCGCCGCACGCGGTAGGCGGCGTGGAGGATGGCGAGGAGCTCCTCGTCAGGGGCGTCGACGATCTGCTTCGCCTCTTTTTTGGTGATGGGATCTCCGTCGATGACGCGGTCGGCCAATTCATTCCAGTTCATTTGGTCCTCATCGGTTAGCTCGCTGCGCGCGCTGGTGGCATCACTCGGTGCGCTCGCTGGAGTTGGTTTACTACCAACTCAGGACTCCCGTAGTCCAGTGGAGAGAAGATAAGTGTTCAGCAGGTTCACGAAGTTATGCGGCCAGGCTGGCCTCGCTCCTCTGGTGGGAGCGCGGGCTGCCAGCCCGCAAGGTGGCCAGGCTGGCCTCGCTCCCCGGGGGGGACTGAACCCTTACGGATAGAGTTTCCGGTAAGCGCACACTAATATGGGGAATAGGGCGGTGTGTGCAAGATGTCAATAAGAG
Organism: Myxococcales bacterium; assembly: GCA_007131755.1. Taxonomy (GTDB): domain Bacteria; phylum Myxococcota_A; class Bradymonadia; order Bradymonadales; family Bradymonadaceae; genus SLJM01. The sequence continues at coordinate 12,980 of SLPW01000201.1, forward strand.
CTCTCTCGGAGTGCCGATGAGCGTCGGTCATAGGGGATCGCCGAAGCCGAGGCAGGGGTCTGTGGGCATTGGGCCGCCGCACAAATTGCTGGGTTGGCAACTTCCGTTGCAGCACTCCTCGTCATCCTCACAATGTGAATCAGAAGTACATTCGACGCAGAATCCCGCGTCATCGGAAGAATCGAATGCTCGGCACACGTTCTCGTCTTCATTGGCGGAACAATCGCTGTCGGACGCACATTGGCGGCACTGGTTTTCAAAGCATACGGGACAATTGGACTCGTGAGCGCAGTCGTCGTCGGTGGCGCATTCGCCCTCGACGCATTCACCGTCGTCGCAGACGTGATCCTCCGGGCAGTCATCGGAGGCGATACACTCCACGCATTCACCTGCATCATTGCATTCAAGCCCTATGGAGCAGTCCAGACTGATGATGCAATCTACGCACTGGTTGTTCTGGCACTGCTGAGCGTCGTCGCAGGATTCGCAGTCCAACGAGTCGCCACATCCGTCGTCGGAGATTTCCCCGCATTCGGCGTCGAGGTCTTCACAAGTCTGGGGTATACAGACACAGGTCCCGTCGTCGCAATCGAAGCCCTCGTCGCAGAGGTTACAGTCGACGCTGCGAGCCGTACCACAATTGTCGTTCTCTACGAGGGTGCCACAGACGACTTCGTGGTCTTCGCAGAACTGGTCGTCTGACTGGGGTTCACAGGAGACGTCTGCGTCGCCATCGACGTCGGCGTCTGCGTCTGCGTCGCCATCGTCGTCGGCATCGCCATCGTCGCCGGTGTCGCCATCGTCGCCGGCGTCGAGATCGGATCCGTCCGGGGGATCGAGTTCATCGAGATCGGAGAAGAGGCCGTCGCAGGCGGTGGCGAAGAAAAATAACAAGGCAACGACGGTGGCAATGGCGAGGACGCGGGAAAGTGGCGAATGCATGGGGGCGACTCGTCGACGAGGGGTGACTTGGGAGAGAA
>SLPW01000188.1 GCA_007131755.1 Myxococcales bacterium
ATTTCCCTCCGGAGGGAGGAGGAAAACCCGGAAAAAACAACAACAAAGGACGGGCCTGGGCGAGGGCCGGGGCCCGGGCCTGGGAACTGCTACCGACGGAGACCGATCACACCCGGTTGTAGCCCGGCCCTTGCTACCCAATCTCGGAGGGGGGTACAACTGGTGGTTCGATGATGCCAACGCTCGATGAGCAGTACGTATGAGGCTGTGAAGGCAGTGAGTCGAAGAGCAGACATCGCGAGTCGGATCGCAGCAGTTTTGTTCTTGGTGGCATTGGCGACCTCCTGGCTTTGGCTGGATCTGCGGCTGATGTGGCATTGGTATACCGATATTTTCGGGGTGCCCACGCTGTTGTTCCTGCTTGTGGCAGGTATCATCTACGGGGGCTATCGGCTCTCGCAAAAGGCCCGGATCATCACCGACGTGCCCACCTCGAAGACCAGCGGGGTGACGATAGGCCTCAATGAATTGAAGGGGCGGGCGGAATGTGTGCGCATGCTTCGTGCACCCCTGAGTGAGCGAGAGGTCGTGTACTATCACTACACGGTGGAGGAGCGATGGCGCAGATGGCTGATACCGAGGTTTAGCGACGATAACACCTTTGAGTGGAGCGGATGGGAGGTATTGCGCGACGAGGAGCGATTCGTTGACTTCGAGTTGCATGACGACAGGGGAAGCATTCCCGTGATTTGTCGGGGGGCGGAGGTTCACGGTGAGAGGGTCATTTCGAAGACCTGCCGGGAAGAGGATCCCATATATTACGAAAAGGGTCCGTCCACGTCTGTGCTCCATTCGCGCAAGAAGCGCCGGTTTCGAGAAACCATCGTCAGCACCGAAGAAGTATATGTCATCGGTACGGCCCGAGTGCCGAAGGACAGCGCTACTCCGGAGATCGCCGAAGACGAGACGGAGGACCTTTTTTTGATCTCCTCGAAGCCCGAGGAGAAGCTGGTCTCCAAATTTACCTGGTGGTCACGGGGGCTGTACTTCAGTGCTGTGGCACTGGCGGTATTTATCCCTTTTCTCGGGGTGGAGATCTATTACGAGGACGTAGGCACACCACCGGAAGTATGGGATTGGTTGATCTACGTCATGGTGGCGTCGGGGCTGATGGGGGTGGCCGCCGTATTCGGCGTATATTTAAAGTCCACCTACAACGGGTTGGTGGACGTGAGAAATCGGGTCCTGCGGGCCCGGGCGATGTTGGAGGTGGAGTTTCAGCGCCGTCATGAATTAATCCCGAAGCTGGCGCAGGTGGTAGACCAGGTCGCCAGCCACGAGAGAGAGGTCTTGGAGACCATCACTGAGCTTCGCAGTCCGTCGCAATTTGAGCAGGACTGTGCCAGTGGCGAGTCGGAGCAAATGGCGCAAGCCCTGGATGCGCAGACCGAACGGTTGAACCGGCTATTCCAACTCACCGAGAAATACGGGAATCTCACCAGCGACGGCGCCTTTGAGAAATTGATGAGGGAGTTGACCATCTGTGAGGACAGGCTCGTCCTGGCTCGTCAGTTCTACAACGACAGCGTGGAGCGGGCCAACGACCGCATCGGCGCGTTCCCGGATCTATTGGTGGCCCGCCTGGCCGGGGTGGAGGAAGAGAGTTATCTACAGCCGGCCACGCCACCGAGCATATCTACGAGCACATCTCGATAAAAAGAAACCCCCCTCCACTGCCGGTCATAGATCGCGCAGCAGGCGTCCTACGTGTCCGGTGGCGCGGACGTTGTCCTGGATCTCTTCGATGACGCCCTCTTCGTCGATGATGAAGGTGGAGCGTACGATGCCCTGGTAGGTCTTTCCGTAATTCTTCTTTTCGCGCCATACCCCGTAGGTGTCGGCTACCTGGTGGTCCGGATCGGCCAGGAGGGGGAAGTTGAGGTCGTGTTTTTCGCGAAATTTCGCGTGACGTTCCACCGGGTCCGGGGAGACGCCGTAGATCTCGAAGCCGCGCTGTTGGAACTCCTCGATATTGTCGCGAAAATCGCAGGCCTGGGTGGTGCACCCCGGCGTCATATCCTTGGAGTAGAAATAGAGGATGATCTTCTGGCCACGTAGATCCTCGAGGCGGACCGTGCCCTGCGTGTCCGATTCCAATTCGAAATTCGGCGCCTCGTCGCCGACTGCCAATTTCGGATTTGTTCCCATCTCTTACCTCCGGGGGGGGCATCAATCAGTTCATTTTGCTTCCAGCCAACTTCTTCCGACGCCGCTGTCTACCACAAGGGGCACGTCCAAATCACATACCCCTTCCATGACGTCGCAGATCATCTCTTCGGCCTCGTCGACACCGTCTTCGGGGACCTCGAAGATCAACTCGTCGTGGACCTGCAAGAGCATGTGATAGGGGAGTTCTTCGTCGTCGATTCTTCGCTGCAACTCCACCATGGCGAATTTGATGATGTCGGCGGCCGTGCCCTGAATGGGGGTGTTGATGGCGGTTCGCTCTGCGAAGGCGCCGCGGCGTCCGCCCCGCTCGATATCGGGAAGCCTGCGTCGGCGGCCGAACATGGTGTGGGCAAAGCCGGTCTGTCGGGCCTTCTCGACGAGCTCGTCGAAGAATTCGGTGACCCCCTGGTAGCGCTCGAAATACTCGTCGATATAGGAGCGGGCTTCCGACGTCGGGATCTCCAGATCCCGGGCCAATCGGCGAGATCCCATGCCGTACATCACCCCGAAGTTGACCGTCTTTCCGGCCCGTCGCTGGGCGGGGGTCACCTCTTCGAGGTCGACGCCGAAGATCTGTGACGCCGTCACGGAGTGGATATCCCGGCCCTGTTGATAGGCCTCGACGAGGACGGGATCGCCGGAGAGATGGGCCATGATGCGAAGCTCGATCTGGGAGTAGTCGCAGGCCACCAACATATATCCCTCGTCGGCGACGAAGGCCCCTCGGATTCGGCGCCCCTGTTCGGTGCGAATGGGGATATTCTGTAGATTCGGATTCGACGAGGACAGCCGGCCCGTGGCCGTGACGGCCTGGTTGAAGTCGGTGTGGATGCGCCCCGTCTGTTCGCGGATGAGCAGTGGGAGGGCGTCGACGTAGGTGCCCTTGAGCTTGGCGAAGGAGCGGTAGTCCAGGATAAGCCCCGGAAGGGGATGCTCCTCGCGAAGTTGTTCCAGAACGCTGGCCGCCGTAGACGGTCCGGTCTTGGTGCGCCTTTTGACGGGAAGCCCGAGCTTTTCGAAGAGCACCTCGCGAAGCTGCTTGGGGCTGTTGGGGTTGACCTCTTCGCCGGCCAGCTCTGCGATCTCGATCTTGAGTTCCTCGAGCTCGGCGTCAAATTCGCGGCTCAAGCCGGCCAGGACATCGCGGTCGACGGCGATGCCGCGCCGCTCCATGATCCCCAGAATCCGCGACAGCGGGATCTCGAGATCGCGCTCCAATTCGGCGAGCTCCGGCTCGTCCTCCAACTCCTCATTTAAAGCCCGACAGGCCATCAGGGTGATGTCGGCGTCCTCCGAGGCGTAGGGCGTGGCCTGAGCTACAGATACCTGGTCGAAGGTCTTCTGGTCTTTGCCGCTTCCCGCCACCTCGGCGAAGGTCGTCGTGTTGTGGTCCAGATATTCGAAGGCGATGGAGTCCAAAGAGTGGGAGTTCTTCGTCGGGTCGAGAAGATAGCTCATCAGCATCGTGTCGTGGACGACGCCGCGAATCTCGATATCGTAATTCTGCAGCACCAGCCATTCGTATTTGTAGTGCTGAGCGACGATCTTGTGCTCTTCGCTCTCCAG
>SLPW01000074.1 GCA_007131755.1 Myxococcales bacterium
CCCGCGTTTCGGGTGAGGAGCGAACGGCGCTGCGCAATGACTCGCTGCACCATATGGCCCATATCTTGACCATGGACTGGGATCTGGCCGGTGAAGGGGTGGCGGATTATACGATCATGGAGCGCGTCGAGGTCTATCTCAGCGAGGGAGAGTATTACGAGCGCGAGGTTCTGGAGCGGCTGGGAGAGCAATTGATGGATCTGACGCGCTACGCCGAGGCGATCGAGGTCTTCGAGCATATCCTTGCCCAGGATCCGATGCATGCCGACAACCCCGGTATTCACCGCCGCATCGTCGTCGCCCTCGCCCACGATCATCGCGACGAGGAGGCCGTGGCGGTGCGCCGGCAGTTGGTCGAGTATTACGGACAGGGAAGCGCCTGGTACGAACATCAGCAGCGCATGGGGAATGAGGCGGCCATTAGGGAGATGGAGCGCATCGTCAGCGACTACCTGCTGGCGGCGGCGACGGCTTATCACGAACAGGCGCTGAATCTTCGAAACGAGGCGGCGGTGCGCCAGGACGCGGCGATGTTCCAGGAGGCTCTGGAGCTATACGAGTTGGCCGCCGACTCCTATTACGACTTCTTGCGGCAATTTCCCAACGATCCCGAGATCTTTCAGTGGAATTACCAATATGCCGATGCCCTGTACAACGCGCGGCGCTTCGACGACGCCTTCGAGCAATATCAGCGCGTGCGGGAGATGGACATTCCCAATAACCCCTTTCAGGAACACAGCGCCCGACGGGCCGTTCAGGCCATCGAGTTGGCCATTCATCAACGCATTGAGCGAGGGGAGTTGACGACGCCGCTCAATATCGCCGACGACGGTGCAGATTCTACGGCGGACGCCGAGGCGGCGGTGACGGAGCAACGGGAGTTCGATGACGACGAGGTCATCGAGCAGATCACCGTGGAGGGTGAGGAGATCCCCCCGGTGGTCATGGACTGGATCACCGCCATGGATCGCTATGTGGTGCTGCGCCTGGAGGCGGAGGACCAGCCCTATGCGGGCGCGATCTACGCCTTCCACGCCGCCGACGCCTTTCATCAGTATGAGCATTACGATGAATCCAGACGGCGCTTTGAGTGGATCGTCAACCAGTACTCGGACCACGAGGTGGCCTATATGGCGGGGCTGAGGATTTTGGCCAGCTTCCGTGCCGAAAACGACTTTGAGGGCCTGGCCGAGTGGGCAGAGGAGTTGGAAGGGATCATCGAGGGAGAGCAGGCGGAGGCGATCCGGGCCGAGGTCAGAGAGTATCGACTGCGGGCAAGTTTTCAGGCCGCTGCCGATATGGAGGACGAGGGCCGCTACGAGGCGGCGGCGCGTCAATACGCCTTTTTGGCTCAGGAAGAGCCCGAACACGAGCAGGCGCCTTTGGCTCTGCACAACGCGGCGCGGGTCTATCTGAAGATCGACCAGCGTGAAGAGGCCATCGAGATGTACGAGACATTGTTTCGGGAGTATCCGGACCACGAACTCTCGACACGCGCCGTCTTCCAGGTGGGCCAGATCTCGCAGCAGCTCTTCGATTACGAAAAGGCTACGCAGCACTACCAGATGTTCTACGACGAGTACGAAGGTCCAACCCCGTCGATGCTCGAGGAGATGGGCTTTGAGATCGAGGAACGTCGCCAGATGGCCCTGTTTCGAACGGCCCATATGAATATGTACCTGCAGAATTACGAGGCGGCAGCCCGGGCGGCGGAAGATTATTATGCCGCCTATCCCGATAGCGACAGTGCCCCCGATCTATTGTGGCAGGCCGCCCAGGCCTGGGGCGAGGCGGGCAATTCCCACCATGAGTTGCGCGTGATCAACGAGTATATCGATGAATTCGAGGACGATCCGGCTCATGTGGAGCGCATCTTCGAGGCCTATCGCGACATCGCACGGCATCACCGCGATCGTGGGGATGAAAGAGCGGAATATGCCCAGTACGAGGAGATCGTCGAGATCTATCATTCCCGATGGGGACAAGAAGATCGGGGACCGGTGGGAGTGCGAAATATTGCGGCGGAGGCGCAATTTATGCTCGTGGAACGCGAATTCGAGGAGTGGGACCTGATCGTGATCGAGGGAAGCGTCCAACAGCAGCAGCAATTGCTCCAGGCGCGCCTCGGCGAGATCGGCGATCTTGTCGGAAAGTATAACGAGATCGCTCAATTCGCCCCCGACGAATGGACCCTGGCGAGCCTGTACCGAATCGGAAACGTCTTTCATCGCACGGCGGACGCCATGTTCGCCATCGTGCCTCCCTTCGAAGAGGGAAGTCCGGAGTACTGGCAGTATCTGGACGCCATCGAGCAAGAGGCCTGGCCCCTCGAAGATCGGTCCGAGGAGTTTTATATCGCCGTGGTCAACTACGCGCGGGAAAATCAATTCGTCAACGAGTGGAGTGATAAGGCCTGGGAGTCGCTTCACGCCGTGGAGGAAGAAGTCTACCCGCTCTATGAAGACGGGATCGTGCCGTCGTCGGATACGATTCTCCATCCGATCCCGCTGATGACGAATGAACGATATCAGAAGCGGCGTGAGCGCCAGCAGGCCGATCGAGACCAGGCGGCGGAAGGAATCGAGGTAGAGGCCGAAGAGGATGAGCCCACGGAAGACCTCGATCTGGATATCGACGAAGGGGAGGACGGTACGTGAGACAGGACAGCTTCCCGCAACAGATAAATGAAAAGGCAGGGATTTCGGCGCCCATCGTGTTGGTTGCCGTGCTGGCCCTGGTCGGGTTGTCGCTGGCCATGGGCTGCCGATCGACGCCGCCACCTCCAGAGGACGTTGAGGTGGAAACCCCCACCGCAGATTTCGACGATGTCGATGAGCCGGCCGATCCCGACGATGAGGATCGCGACGACGACGCCCGAGAGGAAGGCGAAGAAGATCGGGACGACGAGAAAGAGGGTGAGCAGGTGGCATCTCACGTCGATGCTCGCATCGACTCCGCCCTGTCCGATGCCGAAGCGGGCGATCTGGAGGGTGCGATGGATGCACTTCGCCGGCTGGTGGACGAACCGGAGGGAGGGTTTTTGGCGGCCTATAATCTGGGCGTGCTCCACGAGGCGGTTGGCGAGGCCGATCGTGCCATCGAATATTACGTACAGGCCTTGCGGCGCCAACCGGACTTTACGCCGGCGTTGACGAATCTGCTCCGAATCTACATTCGTGCCGACGAACTCGCCGAGGCGGATACGCTGGGACGGGAATTCGTGGAATTGCGTCCCGACAATCTGGATCACCGGGCCGCGCACCTGGAGGTGGTGTTGGCGGACGGGCGCTATCAGGACGTCGTCCAGGGGGCGAGATTCATCCTTCGTCGCGACGTCGATCACGTGGATGCGATGATCCAATTCGCCACGGCGAAATATCGGCTGGGGCAATTCGAATTTTCGGAGGCGATCATCGGAACGGCGTTGGGCATAAGCCCCGAGCGGGCAGAGGGATATTATCTGCTCGCCAAGATCGCCTGGGCCCAGGAGGACTTCGGGCGAGCGACGCGCCTATTTCGTATGGCCGTCGATTATGAGCCCCGCTTTCTGGAGGCCCGGAACAACTACGCCGTATTGTTGCACCGAGTGGGCGATTATAAGTCGGCGGTGGAGCAATTGGAGAAGGCCATCGAAATGGCGCCGAATTTCGCGCCGGCCTACATCAATCTGGGCAATGCCCACAAGGAATTGTGCGCCCAGATCATGACCGAACCCGAGCCGGAGGAGCCCTGTGC
>SLPW01000533.1 GCA_007131755.1 Myxococcales bacterium
ATGCTGGGGCAATACGCAGCAGTGGGACTATTCTCCCCCGGAAGGTGCATTTGTCGCTCTGAGCATCGGAGGGAATCTCTCCTGTGCCCTCGATCAAGAGGGTGATGTTCACTGCTGGGGAAGCGAGTGGCCTCATGGGTGTTGGATGAGGGAAGAGAGTGAGGAGTCCTTCGAGGAGGGGCCACACCTTCTTTTTTTCAATACTCAGGAGGATCCGCTGGAAACGCTGGCTGTATACGGTAGTGAATGGGACCGCAGAGAATGCGGGCTCGACGCAGATGGAAGGCTTCTCTGTGAGACCAATCTGGGAGTCTGCGACCCTCAGGGTTTTACTGATGAGGATCTATATCGAGGGCGGCCCGATGTACCGCTGCGGGCGTTGAGCGTGAGTGGATCACAGCACTGCGCGCTGAGCGCGGAGTCTGGCGAGCTGTTCTGCTGGCATTCGAAGAGGCATCCCGGCGGCCATTGGCGCGAGATCAGTGTGGGCACTCGCCATAGTTGTGGGATCGACCCCGACGGCAAGGTGTTGTGCTGGGGAGATAATTCCTACGGTCAGGCTCTTCCGCCCCGGGGGCGCTGGCTTGAATTGACCGTCGATGATTTGCCCTCCCGTCCATGGAAGCAGCTCAGCCTGGGAGAGCGCCATGGTTGTGGGCTCGATGCCGAAGGCCAGGTGCATTGCTGGGGCGACGGACACCAGGGGCAGACCAGTGCGCCTGCGGGGCGATTTCGTCAGGTCGCTGCAAGTGTACAAAATAGCGAGGAATACCTGGCCTTCTACGGTGGAACCCACGGCGATACCAACGACGGTGCCTATAGCTGCGGGCTTCTGGAAGATGGCGAGGTCGAATGCTGGGGAGATAACACATGGGGGCAGCTCGATGCGCCAGCGGAGAAATTTACTCAGATCAGTGTGGGAATGGCCTTGAGCTGTAGCGTCACCACAGAGGGCGATGCCCGATGCTGGGGACTGTCTTCTGATGAAGAACTGGATACTCCCGAGGGGTCCTACCTCCAGGTGGAGGTCGGTGGGGTTCATGCCTGTGGGCTTCGGGACAGTGGAGAGGTCCATTGCTGGGAATGGCCGGAGGTTCGGCTGCCCTATTCGACGCGGTATCAGGTAGCTGGTTGGGAAAGGTCCGTCGCGTCCGAAAAAGCAGCCTGGGAAACTCCCCCGGGATCATTCGAGTCCATCGCTGCAGGTGCCCAATTTGGATGCGGGTTGCGACGGGACGGACAATTGGAGTGTTGGGGTTCGCCTGCTGAGCCGGTGCGTGACGTGGAAGAGTTGGAGGAAGACTCCTTTGCCGTATGCGGAAGCGGTAGGATCACTGAGGGCATTAAATGCTGGGGCTTCGATATGCCCGAGGGACGCTTCGAGCAAATCGACGCCAGTGTCTTCCATATCTGCGGACTTCGAGCCGATGGCAATGCCGAGTGCTGGGGGCGTGGCGAGGACTACCAATTCGACATCCCCGAGGGACCCTTTGTGGAAGTACGTGCCGGTGCGACCCGAAGTTGCGGACTGCGCGAATCAGGAGAAGTTCTGTGCTGGTAGCCCGGAGTCCTTTCGGGAGGTCTGACATTTCAGTCGACCCAATAGGGCAGCTCGTCGAGGGCGTCTGTGAAGGGCTGGGCGCCCTCTTTGATGCGCTCCGTGGTCTGCGGGGCGGTGTCCCAACCGGGAAGTGAAACGCGAGGAGTGCTCGCCACTTCGTCGCCGTCGTAGCTGACGGTGAGGGCGATGCCGTCGCTCTCGGTGGTCTGGCGTCCGGGCTGGTCGGGATCGTCGTGCATGATCCGGTTCTGGCTGGGGTCGACGAAGTGAAGCAGGGACCAGGGGATGCGAATGTCGACGCGATCGTCGCTGACCACGACGGCGTCGAGGCTTGAGGCGGCGTCGCCGTCGCTGCGAATTTGCAGTACGCCGATATCGTGGAAGGTGGGATCGAAACGGATCTCACCATCATTGCTCTGACGAGTTTGGCCGTTTTGCCATCGCACCAATTCCCAGGGCTCTCCATCGGTAGCGACGGAGCGAAAGAGCTGGTGGTCGTCGTAGGTGCCGAGGGAAATGCCGAATAGATCGTAGGCCTGTGTGACGTATAATTCGGCGGTGTCCCTGCCGTCGATGAAGAGGGCGAATTCGTTTCTTCGCGTCGACGACAATCCGTCGATCAGGATCGATTCACCGAGATCGTCGCGGGTGGTATCGAAGCCCACTACCAGGGGGTCATCGAGCGCATCAGAGAGGTGGAGTCGTAGGTGGAAATACAGGGCGTCCGAGGCGGTCTCGATATGAGATAGGGGTTCCTGGGAAGCCGACGGGGACAGAGTTTCGAAGTGGGGTTCGTCGACGTCGAAGGCGACGAGGCCGAAATTTTGTTCGGGGGCGACGATATTGTGCCACAGCGGTCGCCGCTGGGCGGGAAAGTCGAAGGGGTCGGTAATCCAGGTGGGCTTCCACCATTCGTCGAGCCAGGCGAAGACGGCTCCGCCCGCACAGGAGGTGTCGTGGATGGTGCGAAAGAGCCTGGCGTTGACCTCTCCCTGCTCCACTTCGTCTTGACCGCCGTGGTTCATCTCCTCATATCCCCAGTGGGCGTTGCCCCAGCTCGAGGGGACGCCGAATTCTCCGATGAATAGGGGCATTCCCTCGTAGTGTTCGCGAAGACGCATCAAGTAGCCCATATAGGAATTGGGTCCCTGGTCGTCTTCGAATTGGCGGTAGTCCGGGTCTTCGACGATATAGTCCGGATAGTAGGGATAGGCGTGGTAGGTGGCGAAGATGCCTCCCGGGGCGTCGACGATCTCGATGCGCGTGGCGTCGAAGGAGGCGATATTCTCCGTGCTGAAATCGCTGCTCTCCGTGGGATGGTCCAGCGGGTCCAGGGTGGGCCAGGATGAGACGCTGACGGGGCGAGTGGCGCCGTAGCGCTCTAGTTCACGGGCCACCAGACGCTCGAGGCGCTCGGCGAACCACACCTCGACGGGATCGCCCTTGGAGACGGAGAAGTGCTCTCCGTCGAAGTCGGTCATATCCGGGTGGGCCTCGTTGGTGATGAGCACCTCATCGGGGTGAACTTCGCGTCCGATGATCCAGCCCATGATCCATTGGGAGACGTCGACGTCGTAGTCTCCATAGGCCCTGCCGAAGCGATGGTCGATGGAGCAATCGCCGTGGGCGCAGTCGACGACCTCGTCGATTCCTCGATCGAAGATCTCCTGAAGATCCAGCAGGTCTTCACCCGGATTTTCCTCGTCGAGCCATATGCCGTGGAGCAGATAGAGAGGATCGTCGGGATGCTCCTCGTTGTGGTCCGCCAGGGCCTCGTAAAATCGCGGAAAGTGAAGGGTATATATTCGAAGCGTATTCAGCCCCATCTGGCGCATCTGCTCGAACCAGCGTCGATAGTCGTCGTATTCGGCAGCTAGCTCGCCGGCCTGAGTTCCGGGCACTCCGACGCCGAGGTTGACCCCCCGGATGAAGATGGGCCGGTAGGTGTCGTCTTCGACCTCCACCTCCAAGAATTCCCCGCCGGCGCGAAAGGGAAGTGGCGAGGTCTGCTCCGTGTCGTTGGTGACGTCGTCGTCGCCGCAGGCGGGGAGGATCAGGGCGAATAGGCAGGCGAGTAGGGCCAGGCAGATCGAGGAGGGGCTGGGAAAGAGGTGTTGCATCGGTGGGCTCTGAACGGGGGAAGACGCCATACCAAACGATGGTTGCGC